>SPLB01000336.1 GCA_004566265.1 Paracoccaceae bacterium
AGGTCTGCTTTCACTGAAAGACTTGGAAGAGCGCGCACATGCAGCGATCGGCCCTAGCAAATCAACTTTGCGGAAAGTTTGGGCTGTCTGCCGCCTTGGAGCAGGCTGAAGTGAAACCCTAACTGTTAATTGCTGCGGAAAACGGCTGCTGCCCCATCGCCGGGCATGAGGTTACCCAGCCTCCGAATAGGCATGCACAGCAAAACGCAGAAGCCGGTTCTCGCCATTCATCTGTCAATGAGCGTTTAAAACTGACCCTGTTTCATCGTTTAAATTTGACCCACCTTTTGTTGTGCAAAGCCCCCAGTCGGACCGCCCTCACATAGCGAGTCCGTCTGGGGGCTTTGTTTGCGCGGCGGTTACTTTTTTCTGCGCTGTTTGCTCTGTGCGAAACGGTAGGACGTGTTGCCTGTTTCGATGATTGCGCAATGGTGCGTGACGCGATCCAGCAGTGCCGTGGTCATCTTTGCATCACCGAAGACCGAGACCCATTCTCCGAACTCCAGGTTTGTTGTGATGATGACACTGGTTTTCTCGTAAAGCTTACTGATCAGATGGAAGAGTAACGCGCCACCGGATTTGGGGAACGGGATGTAGCCCAACTCATCAATGATGACGCAGTCCAGAGCTGAGAGCTGTCGGATGATCTTCCCGGCATTACCTTCGGCCTGTTCCTTGATCAGGGCATTGATCAAATCGACGGCATTGAAGAAGCGGGCCTTCTTGCCGTTGTTGATCAGGGTCGTTCCAAGCGCGATGGCGATGTGGGTTTTGCCCGTGCCGGTTCCACCCACCAGAATGAGGTTGTGTGCCTCTTGGGTAAACTGGCCCGTGCAGAACGGTTCGATCTGGGTCTGGGTGACCGCCCCTGCGCTATAGTCGAAGGTGGCGAAGTCCTTGTGATGTGAGAACTTTGCAATCCTCATTTGATACTGGATCGAGCGAACCTTGCGTTCTAAAGTTTCCGCATTGATCAGCTGCTTTATCGCTGTGGTCAGATCTGGTGGCTTGCGCGCGGACAGCAAATCATGGACGCAAGCTGCCATTCCATGTAAGCGAAGGGCGGTCAGTTGGTTGATGAGGGCGTTCATGCGGCAACCTCCTCACCCGAGCACAGCATCTCATAGCGTTTACAATCGGCCTCGGGCCGCAAGGTCAGCTGCGGATATGCGTAGGCATCACTGAGTGGCGTGATGATCGGCTCCACCAACTGGTTGATCAGGTTGATAATAGCGGGAAGGCGCAGGGTGTTTTGTTCTACCGCCCGTTCGCAAGCCGTCTCAACCACTTCGATCCCATGATCCTGAGCGAGCAGTAGCAGTTCGACAAACTCCCGATCCCCGCCTTTGGCAGCCATGTAGTGTTCTCTGATCCGGTGCATGGCTTCGGGCAATTGCCAGCCCACGAATGGGGCACCATCGCGCAGAGCGCCGGGCTTGCGATCCAACAAGGGAACATAGTGCCAAGGCTCAAAATAACTGACGTTGCGGGTGAAGCGCCGCTTGTGCTCAGCGATGACATCCTGACCGGATACCAGCACGATCCGGCCCGCATAGGCGCGCAGGGAGACATGCTGCCCTGCAAAGTGGGACGGCACACTGTAGCGATTGGAGGCATATTGAACCAGGCAGGTGGAGCGGACACGGACCCTCTTCTCCACATAACCATCAAATGCCCGTCCCAGAGGGCGCAGTTCAGCGCGTTCGCCTTCGAACATCTCTGCAATCGTGCGATCCTGTTGCTCGGGATGGGCGCGCTCTGCCAGCTCTTCACAGCGCAGGCGCAGCCAATCGTTCAGCGCATCGAGATCATCAAAGGCAGGTTTGGGCACAAATAACCGCCCGCGCAAAAACTGGACCTGGTTCTCGACCTGGCCCTTCTCCCAGCCTGCGGCCGGGGTGCAGGCCACCGGTTCCATTACGTAATGGTTCATCAAGGCCAGAAAGCGGGGATGGAATATCCGGTCCTTTGAACGCGAGACATAGGTCACCATCGTTTTGGGATTGTCGATGATCACTCGGCGCGGCACACCGCCATAGAACGCCAGCGCTTGCACAAACGCATCCAACACCATCTCCTGAGACTCGCCTGGATAAGCTATGACAAAAGGCTTACGGCTATGGCACAGGCGGAAGTGGGCGACTTTGATCTTCTGTTCAACACCGCCCAGCACAACGCGTTCTTCGCTCCAGTCGAACTGCAGCGCATCGCCAGCAACAAAATGCAGAGGGATGAACGCGTCACCAGAACCGGCTCCGGCCTGCTTCAGATCGCGCACAAAGCGCTGAACCGGCGAATAGGAACCCGTGTAGCCTTCCAAAACGAGTTGCTCATACAGCTTCTGGGCCGTCCGCCGCTCCCGACGAGGGCGCTTCATATCCTGGTCGAACAGTTCCTGAAGCCGAAGATCAAATCCGTTGCACAGCTTGTGCCGTACCGGCGGTGCCTGGCGCTGGTAGCTCGGCGGTCTCTCATCCTTCAAATACTTCTTGATCGTGTTCCGCGATAATCCCGTCGCCCGCGCCACAGATCGGATGCTACGGCCTTCCCGCAATATCCAACGCCGGATCTTCGATACACTTTCCATCGATAACACCTGCTCTTTCCTCCGCACGTTTTGTGCGGACTTTAGACGATTACAGGTGGATCAATTTAAACGCTCATAACCCACCTAAGTGGGTCAATTTTGCATGCCGTTTCACAGACTCGGACTAAAGAGTGTTTTCGTTTGTTCATTGCTGTGCGGTCTACCTTAGGCACCAGAGCTTAACAGGTGGTCCAAAAGCGCGAGATCATCTCTCATTGAGAAATGCATGGAAGATCGCAGAGCTGCCTCGACACGCG
>SPLB01000337.1 GCA_004566265.1 Paracoccaceae bacterium
GAAATCGCAAGACCTAGACCCGTTCCTGATCCAGGGGTTTTGGTTGAGAAGAAGGGTTCAAAAACACTTTTTGCTACTTCCAAAGAAACCCCGGGACCTGTATCGCTAAAACAGATTTTAAGGGTACCCTTTTGTTTACCATCAACAATTTGAGAGCGGGATATCTCATGTATGAATGTTTCAATTTCTATCGTTCCGTCGCCGCCCATAGCATCTACCGCATTGCCTACGAGGTTTGCTGCTACCTGGTACATTCCTGTCACATCAACTTTAACACTGTATTGTTCCAACGGTTCCGGAGCGTTGACCTTCAGTCTGACTCTCTTGGGAAGAAGTCCCTTAATAAAGGAAATTAGATCATTGTGAAAATTGCATGCAACTATTTTTTTCTTCTTTCGGTTTCGGGACTGGGAGTATGTAAGGGCATCAGACACGATTTGTTCTGCAATATCCATGTTTTTGCATGCAATTTGCACGCATCGTTCTGATTGTTCGATAGGCATATTGGGTAATTCCGAAAGACTATCTAACATCAACCTAACCGGTAAAAGCGCGTTCTTAATCTCGTGGCTGACATTAGCGGAAAGCCTGCCCAAAGCTTCCATTTTGTATTGCTCTTGCCTTACGCGAACGCTCTCAACTAAAGTCTCTATGTTTGACTGAATACCCAGATAGGCGAGCGGTTTGCCTTCCCCAGAGAACACCGTTGAGAGCTTAAGTCGATTTAAAAATGTACTACCGTCCTTGCGATAATTGAGAAGCTCTATGTCAATTGGTTTGAACTCTCGAAGGGCCTTTCGGATCTGTTCGACAGCGTTCGGGTCGGTTTGAGGGCCCTGTAAGAAGCGACAATTTTTTCCTATAACTTCTTCGCTGGAGTAACCGGTTTCGTCGAGGAATGCCTGGTTCACATATATAAGGGGATTCCCGTCTTCAAGTGAAGATAATGTATGGGCCAGATTGCTGCTTGCGATTGCGTCAAACAGCATCTGTTGTTCCGTTTCTTCAATAGTATTGTCGGAAGGGCCCTCAAGTTTCACTTCATCTCCTTAATTCCCAATGGCTCGCGCGGGATCGGTATTTAAATGACAGCTATAATCATGCAGCATATTGTTGTCCCGTCAATTCTGCAATCACGTCTTTCATCTTAGTCAGATGCTCGTGATGAAGAGGCAGCTGTAAGACCGTCTGTCCTTTGTCCTGACGCGCCACTCTTACTGACAATGCTTCCTTGCCTTGCAGCAGCAGTTCTACAGGTTCGCCTGGTTTTGCATGAACAGCTGGCTCAACCAAAACGTGAGCACAAGAAATTTCACGCACTGCACCGGTCCATGCTGCGCTGCCCGCATATCGTACTGTCGCAGGGAGGTCGACTCTGCGGGTTTCGTAAGTGTTATCCTCCTCATCGTTCCCCCGCATTGCAACAAGGAAAGTCTCCACTTCTTTGCTTAACACTTCGGCATCTGAGCGCATGTTGCTTGCGTAGGAGAGTACCACATCCGAGTTGGTTTCAACGTCATTCGATCCCGCTTGGATGCGCTCCACATTTTTGGAGACCTGCTCATAGTTGGCAAATACGCTGTGCGCGACGTCGGCAATCTCCTTTGTGGTTGCGCTCTGCTCTTCTATAGCGGCAGAGATACCAGAAATGAATTCATTCACTTCACTGACCGACTTACTGATGCTATCAGCGGATTCAGAGGACGTTTGACAGGCCTGCTGCATGTCTCCAACCATTGACTGAATTTGGGACGCCATTGATTCCGTCTGGTTAGCTAAGTTTTTCACTTCACGTGCGACAACTGCAAACCCTTTCCCGCTCTCACCGGCGCGCGCGGATTCAATTGTTGCATTCAATGCAAGCAGATTGATCTGCGAGGAGACTTCCGAAATGTTCTCCAGTACCCGTGCCATGCTGCTCGAGGTTTCCACCAGTTTGTCGAAGTCTTTTTTGGACCGGTTTGCGATGTTTTCTGTCTGATGTACCAGTTTTGTGGTTTTAGTAACGGTCTCGGAAATTTCGTCGATTGTTGCCGACATTTGCTCGGTTGCGGCACTCAGAGTTTGGGTGCTTGCGTTACTCTCATGGGCCTCTGCAGCGGTATTTTTCGCCATTGATTGCGTTTCACTGCTTTTTTGCTTCATGTTGCCCGACTTGGAGACCATCTCATTGGTGGATGTCAGAATGCCCTCGAACACCGCCCCAATCGTTGATCCAAAAATACCCACCAGTTGGTCCAGTTCTGATCTGCGCTTTTCTTGGCGTTGACGCAGTGCAACTTGGTCTTTCTCCAATTTCTCGGCTTTTTCAAGACCATCTCTGAACACGCCTACTGCTTTGGACATCTTTTGGATTTCATCCTTAAACGCAGTTTTCGGCATACGCACGTCGAGGTCGCCCGCGGACATTTTGTCCATTGCCACGGTCAGGGATTTGATTGGACGGGTTACGCCAAGCGTCAGATAAATACCGCTTGCGACACCAAAAACAATCGACACCAAAGTCGTAACACCAACAAGTATCAGCCCGCGTTTTTCGTCAAAAAGCGCCTTTTCGAGCGACACGCTGGTAAATCGTTCAATTTCTTCGAGCAGCGCTTCAACTTCATAGCCGATATCTTCACCCTCATGCTCTGTTTTCAAGACAAGCTCGGAAAACGCTGTATCTGCAGCAATTTCGGCTGATGATTGGCCCGACTTTTGGTTTAGTGCAGTTACGACTTGACGGATATGGTGGTCGTATTCCTTGTGCGATTTCTCGACGATTTTCAGGTCCGTAAGAAGTTTCTGGAATTCTTCGCGCACGTAGTCAGAATGCGCACCCTCGATAGCCTTGGTCGCCAGTTCTTCAGCCTCGATGATCTCCTTGTCCACCTTGGCTGACAGTTTAAACAGCTTCTCGGCAACCGACGAAGAGGTTGTGCCTTCATCGCGCACTGTCACACCGGACATCCGGAGATATTTTTCGAACAGGATCTCTTGCTCAAGTTGATGCTCCGTGACCTTTGTCAGCATGACGGTCATCGGCATGTCCTGTTGCGAGATTTCCTCCAACTCATTGCCGATCACGGCCATCTTGTATACGCCGATCCCGCCGGTGACAGCGACCAATACCAATAGAACCGCAACGAGAGCGCCGATGCGTTGACCAATTGACATATTCTGCAGTATTTTCATCGTAATTATCCCAGCATCGCTTCGATTTTGGAGAGGAGAGCGCTTTTGGAGAAGGGCTTTTCCAACACGTCGTCTGCAAGTTCGCGCGCCAAAATGAGAGCTTGGTCAGGCGAAGCCCCGTTTCCGCCGGCCGAAATCGCAAGAACAGGTGTTGATTTTCGCTCTTTGATCTTCATGACCAATTCGTTGCCATCCATGCCGGGCATGATAATGTCAGTGATCACAAGATCGTAGTTTTTGGATGTGAAAAGAGACAAGCCTTCTTCAGCACTCTGTGCAACGTCAAGCATGTAATGGCCTGACAGGATGACTTGCAAAGACTCCCTAATGCCTTCCATATCGTCAACAAGGAGGATTCGCTTCATTTTCTGTGGCTCCTTTCACTCTTGAGGTTGTCAAAGTAACCCGAAGAAGTTATGGTTTAATGAATCTATGATCTTGCTACTGATGCGTTAGTAATCCCCAAGTTTGTTGCATAGACTGGGCTTCGCACTGCCGGGGTACTTTAGAAACACAATCATGTTTCTTTTCAGCAAGATAGCTGTGGTTGTTCGCAAATTTTACGCGTGTATTTTAAAATAGTGCTGAACGGACATTTTACAACATTCCTAACGATCGGGCAATATTGCGACGGCCTCATGGCGTGGAAAGCAGCCCTTGCTCGAGACAGAGAAGCATATTTTTGAGTGGTGAGGCTCTGTTGC
>SPLB01000338.1 GCA_004566265.1 Paracoccaceae bacterium
GAGCGCATACACTGCATCTTCCGTATATTCGCGGCTGTCACGCGACTGGACAACCAGAACGCCCATCATTTCGCCCAGGCGCTGGATCGGGATCCCAAGGAATGATGAAAACGCCTCTTCCCCGGTTTCTGGCATATAGCGGAACCCCTGTGCATTGGGGGCATCTGCGGTGTTCACCACCTTGCCTCTGCGCGCAACGCGGCCAACGAGACCCTCCCCTACACGCATCCGGGTTTGGTGAACAGATGCGCGGTTCAGGCCTTCGGTCGCACAGAGCTCGAGTGTTTCCTCGTCACGAAACAGATAGATAGAGCACACTTCAGTGCCCATACTGTCCGCAATAAGCTGCGTGATCTTATCCAGACGGGCCTGACCGGCATCATCGCTTGCCATGGCCTCCTGAAGACGGCCAAGCAGCTTGCGGCTCTCGGATTCGGTGTTTTCTGCCATGACTGGCCTTTCTCGGCGTTCTTGCCCACCACACCTTGCCCGTCTGAAAAGCGGGAATCCTTCGGTTTGCGGCGGGGTGCTCCTCCCCGTGTGGCCCACGGCAACGGGCCTTAAGTTCTTCGCAATGTGACGTTCATGCGCGTCTATGACAAGCCCTGCCAAAGGGTCAGCCCGTCAAAAGCAACGCAAGGTCGCACGCCCTGCCCAATGGAAAGACACGAAGATCAGCCACACCGCCAAAAATGCTGCGCCGCGGCATACCCTTTTGAAATCACATGGCTTTGTGCTCAGGACTCAGGCCGCGATTTCGCAGCTCCGATTCGACCAAGATGGGTCATCTGAAAGCCAGTGCTCGATTTCAACCCATAGCCCAGCATTCGATCAAAGCCTGCATGCCCCAGCCAGACCACCCCAAGGACATAGAGCCAACCTATATCTGTCACCCACCCCAAAACCAGCGCCATCACCGCAACACCATAATTGTGGACCAGATTGTAAACAAAGGCGCCGAATTTTGCCCCTACCGCGTAAGCTGCAAAACTCAGGTCTGGCGCAAAGAACAAAAGAATCACAGCCCAGATTGGCGCGACGTCAGGTGCCTGCCACCAAATGATCAAAAAGCTCGCAAAAATAAGTGCGCCTTCAACGCGCTGCCAGATGATCGTGTCGCGCATTTTGATCCCCCTCGGCTGCGGCCCGTTTCACATACCCCATCACCTGCCAAAGAAAAACCCCACCGTTTCCGGCAGGGGGCTGTGAAATGGACCAAGGCCGTCAGGATCAGGCTTTTTCCAGCTCAAACGCATCGTGCAGCGCCTGAACGGCCAGCTCCATGTATTTGCGTTCGATCAACACGGAGATTTTGATCTCAGAGGTGGTGATAACCTTGATGTTGATGCCCTCGTCAGACAGAACCTTGAACATCTTCGCGGCAACACCTGACTGCGAGCGCATACCAATGCCGACAACGGATACTTTTGCCACCTCGGTGTCGGCTATGACCTCGGAAAAGTTCAACTCGCCGCTGTCTTTGTAATCTCCCAACGCCTTTTCAGCACGGGCGACCTGATCGGTCGGGCAAGAGAACGTCATGTCGGTGCGGCCATCGTCCGAGATATTTTGAACGATCATATCAACATTAACGACAGCGTCGGTCAGACAGCCAAAGATGGTTGCCGCAATGCCCGGACGATCGGCCACCGAAACAGCGGTCAATTTGGCTTCGTCGCGCGAATAGGCCACACCGGCCACAACATTGGATTCCATGATTTCCTCCTCGTCGCAGACCAGCGTGCCGGCCTCGTCGGATTGTTCTTCAAAGCTGGAGAGCACCCGCAGCTTCACCTTGTAGCGCATTGCCAGTTCAACGGAGCGTGTCTGAAGAACCTTGGCCCCCAGCGACGCCAGCTCCAGCATCTCCTCAAAGGCGATCTTGTCAAGCTTGCGCGCTTTATCACAGATGCGCGGATCGGTGGTGTAGACCCCGTCCACATCGGTGTAGATGTCACAGCGCTCAGCGTCGAACGCAGCAGCAAAAGCAACAGCGGTGGTGTCAGAGCCACCGCGCCCCAAAGTGGTGATACGCCCCTCGGGGGAAATGCCCTGGAAGCCTGCGACCACGGCGACTTTCATGCCTTCTTTAAATTTGGTGTTGATATTCTCGGTCGGGATTTCTTCAATCCGGGCTTGCGAGTGCGCCGAGGTGGTCATCAGCGGCACCTGCCAGCCCTGCCAGCTGCGCGCAGGCACACCCATTTCCTGAAGGGTCAGCGCCATCAGACCGGCGGTGACATTTTCGCCGGACGACACAACCGAGTCGTATTCACGCGCGTCATGCAGAGGCGAGGTTTCATTCACCCAGCCGACCAGTTCATTGGTCTTTCCGGACATCGCCGACACGATAACAATCACGTCATAGCCCTTGGCTACTTCGACACCGACGCGTTTGGCGGCACGACGGATGCGGTCCAGGTTGGCAACAGATGTGCCGCCGAATTTCATCACGAGTGTGGGCATTTTGGCGCACGCTCCTTCTGCAGCTGGAATTGCGGTTCGCGGCTAAATAAGCGAGCCCACCGGCAAGGGCAAGAGCCTAGAGAGCCTTTGTGTCGCCAGAGCTTCCATTTCCGCAATATTCCTATATTGCGGATGTCAGCTCCGCCAGAAGCGAAGCGTAAAGATCGCAAAAACCGCCAACAGCTCGAGCCGACCGATCAGCATCGCCAAAGACAGGATCCATTTGGCGGTGTCATTCAGGCTGCCGAAATTCCCTGCAGGTCCGATCGTGTCACCAAGCCCGGGACCAATATTGGCCACCGCCGTCGCCGCACCGGAAATCGACGTAATAAAATCGAGACCCGTCAGCGCAAGCGCCCAGGCGACAATGCCAATAGTCACGACAAAAAACATAAAGAACGAAATAACCGAACTCAGTACATCCGAGGTCACCGGGCGCCCCTCGTAACGCGCGATGAAAACTCCATTGGGCGATCGGATCCGCTGTAACTGCACTCGGATTGATGCAAACAACAATTGATAGCGGAAGATTTTTACAGAACAGGCTGTAGAGCCCGCGCAGCCGCCAATAAGGCCAAGGAAGAAGAACATCATCACCAGAAACGGCCCCCAAGCCATGTAATCCACTGAGGCATAGCCGGTGCCTGACATGATCGACACGATGTTAAACAGGGCCTCGCGGACCGCCTGTTCCGGGTGGTGCGGGAAA
>SPLB01000339.1 GCA_004566265.1 Paracoccaceae bacterium
CAGAACCGCCACAGGCTCCCCCCTTTGTCAGGACCGCATGGCCAGCGCGATTGTAGACGCCTCCGCCAACACCGCGGCATTCAACCCGGTCACATAACCCAGTCGCGTTAGATGGGCGTCGACCGCCTCGGTTGCCACATTCCCCGCTGCGCCGGGCGCGTATGGACACCCGCCGAGCCCACCGACCGAGGCATCAAATACCCGCACGCCCAAGGCCAGCGACGCATCGATATTGTCCATCGCCCGCCCTGCAGTGTTGTGGTAATGACCGGCAATCCGCGTCACCGGCACATGGTCTTTGACCGCAAGCAGCATCTTGGCCACACCATCCGGTGTCGCCTGCCCGATCGTGTCGCCAAGCGACACCTCGTAACAGCCCATGCCAAACAGTTGATCTGCAACTTTAGCCACCTGATCCGGAGCCACCGCGCCATCAAAGGGGCATTCCGTCACACAGGATACATAGCCCCTGACAGGCAGGTCAATATGACGTGCTAGCTCCAGAATTGGGGCAAATCGTTCCAAGCTTTCGTCAATGGTGGCGTTCAGATTGGCCTTGGAAAACCCCTCGGATGCTGACGCGAAAATCGCAATCTCATCCGCACGCGCGGTCAGCGCATCATCATACCCGCGCATATTGGGCGTCAATGCTGCATACCGCACCCCGGTGGATCTGGTGATACCCGCCAGCACCTCTGCACTGTCTGCCATCTGCGGCACCCATTTAGGCGAGACAAAGCTCGCAACCTCGATCCGAGCAAATCCCGCGCGGCTCAGGCAGTCGATCAAAGCAACCTTTCCGGCCACAGGAATGAGCCGTTTTTCATTCTGCAAGCCATCACGAGGGCCAACTTCGAATATTTCCACGCGGTCCGCCATTCTCGTCCTCCCTCAAAGCGCGCCTCAGATTTCTTCCAGCCGCACCAGCGCCGCACCAGCTTCCACCTGATCGCCTGCCCTGGCAAGTATGTCCGCCACGATACCGTCGCGCGCGGCCAGCAGGGCGTGTTCCATTTTCATAGCCTCCAGGATCGCAAGACGGTCGCCTTCTCGCACACTCGCCCCTGCTTCCGCGAAAATCGCTTTCACCAGCCCCGGCATGGGCGCCTCAACCACGGCGGGATCTCCGCCCGCGCTCACCGCACGATCCACCGGATCAAGGAGGGTAAATTCAACACCAAAAGGATCAAATACAGTGATGTTTTTGCCTGATCGGACGCAGTTTGGCAGCCGCTGGCCATCGAGCAGCCAATTCCCACCCTGACGCACCACCACATATTCTTCCCCCGCCAATGTCCAGATTTGGCGATCCGGACCATCGACAGCAACGAGAGCCTCAAACGCATCCGCTTCGTGTCCAAGATGGACGGACCGTTGCAAAGGCGCCCAGAGGGAGAAACCAACCTCACCTGCACCAGCATCCTTAAGTCCCAAGGCCAACTGTGCCGTCGCAATACGAATTGCCGTGGAAATACCCAGGTTCTCGACCAACGTGTCCAGTTCCCGCGCGATAAGGCCCGTATCAACCTCGCCCGCGGCGAAGCCCGGATGCCGCGCCAATGCGCCGAGAAAGCCAAGATTTGTGGTAGTGCCCGCAACCCGCGTCCCTTCCAGGGCGCGCGCAAGCTGTGACAAGGCCGACGAACGTGTAGGCCCATGCGAGATAACTTTGGAAATCATCGGATCATACCAGGGGCTGATCGCATCCCCAGCCCGCACCCCGCTGTCCGCCCGCACGCCGTCCGGAAAGGACAGATGCGTGAGTGTACCGGTGGCAGGCAGGAACCCTTTGGGCACGTCTTCGGCATAAAGACGCGCCTCAAAGGCATGGCCGGTGATGGTCAGTTCTTCCTGCTGCTTTGGCAGAGCCTCACCCGACGCGACGCGCAGCTGCCATTCCACCAGATCAACGCCGGTGATTGCTTCTGTGACGGGATGCTCGACTTGAAGGCGGGTGTTCATCTCCATGAACCAAAACCGATCTGAGCGCAGGCCATCAGAGCCGTCGACGATAAACTCAACTGTGCCCGCGCCCTTGTACCCGATCGCTTCCGCAGCTCGTACTGCGGCCTGCCCCATGGCCGCGCGCATCTCGGGGGTCATGCCGGGTGCAGGGGCTTCCTCGATCACCTTCTGATGGCGTCGCTGCAATGAACAGTCGCGTTCAAACAGATGGACTGCGGTTTCACCATCGCCAAAGACCTGCATTTCAATGTGGCGCGGCTTTTGGATGTATTTCTCGATCAAAACATCCGGATTGCCAAAAGCGGATTTTGCTTCCCCTTGCGCGCTTTCAAGGGCTTCTCTAAAGTCCTCAGCCCGTTCAACGAGACGCATGCCTTTGCCGCCGCCGCCCGCGACCGCTTTGATCAGCACCGGATAGGTAATTTCATCCGCTCTGGCGGCAAGAAAACCCGCATCCTGGTTGTCTCCGTGATAGCCCGGGACAACAGGGACGCCTGCTTTGTGCATTAACGCTTTTGCAGCATCCTTTAGGCCCATTGCCCGGATCGCCGCTGCAGATGGTCCAATGAATGTAAGCCCAGCTTTTTCAACGGCATCCACGAATTCAGGGTTTTCAGACAAAAAGCCATAACCCGGGTGAATGGCCTGTGCTCCGGTTGCCTGCGCGGCCGCGATGATCCGGTCGCCCAGCAGATAAGACGCGTGCGGGGCCGCGCCACCGATGTACACCGCCTCATCCGCAAGCGCCACGTGTTTTGAAGCCGCATCCGCATCTGAGTAAACCGCCACGGTGCTCGCCCCCAAGGAATGGACCGTTTCCATTACCCGGCAGGCAATCTCTCCACGATTAGCAATCAGGATCTTTTCAAACATGAGTTGTCCTTTTTTAGATACGCCATCGCGAAGGCCACCCCCGCCCGCGGCAGTTTTGGGAAAAGAGGAAAAGGCTCACATCCGGAAGAGGCCGAAGCGAGTGTCTTCAATCGGCGCATTGAGGGCGGCCGACAGCGACAGGGACAGTACATCGCGGCTTTTACGTGGGTCGATAATGCCATCATCCCAGAGCCGTGCAGAGGCATAGAGAGGGTGGCTTTGCGCCTCAAACATGTCGATGGTGGGCTGTTTGAAGGCGGCTTCCTCTTCGGCTGACCAGCTGCCGCCTTTGCGTGCGATGGCATCGCGTTTGACGGTTGCAAGCACGCCTGCCGCCTGTTCGCCCCCCATGACGGAAATTCGCGAATTGGGCCACGTCCATAGGAAGCGAGGGCTATAGGCCCGCCCCGCCATGCCATAATTCCCGGCCCCAAAAGACCCGCCGACCAACATGGTGATCTTGGGCACATTGGTGGAGGCTACCGCCGTCACCATCTTGGCGCCGTGGCGGGCAATGCCTTCATTCTCGTACTTTCGCCCCACCATGAAGCCCGTGATATTCTGCAGGAAAACAAGTGGTGTTTTGCGTTGCGAGCAGAGCTCCACAAAATGCGCGCCCTTTTGTGCGGCTTCCGAGAACAAGACCCCATTGTTGGCAATGATCCCGACCGGGCAGCCTTTTATGTGGGCAAAGCCTGTGACCAGCGTCTCACCATAGCGGGCTTTAAACTCATCAAACCGCGACCCATCCACCAGCCGCGCGATCACCTCGCGGATGTCGTAAGGTGTGCGCAGGTCAGACGGCACCACGCCCAACATTTCTTCAGGGTCATAAGCGGGCTCTTCCGGGCTCTGCCAAGCCACGGTTTGTGGTTTCAGGCGGTTCAGGTGGCTCACTGCGCGCCGGGCCAGTGCCAGCGAATGCGCGTCATCTTCAGCCAAATAATCAGCAACACCCGAAAGCCGCGTATGCACGTCGGCACCGCCCAGATCTTCGGTGGACACAACCTCTCCGGTTGCGGCCTTAACCAGCGGCGGCCCAGCCAAGAAGATTGTGCCCTGGTCTTGTACAATTATGGTCACATCCGACATGGCCGGCACATAAGCTCCACCTGCGGTGCAAGATCCCATGACCACCGAGATCTGCGCAATGCCCTTGGCAGACATGCGCGCCTGATTGTAGAAAATACGCCCAAAATGGTCGCGGTCCGGGAAGACCTCGTCCTGATTGGGCAGGTTCGCCCCGCCGCTGTCCACGAGGTAGATGCAGGGGAGCGTGTTTTCCTCTGCAATTTCCTGAGCACGCAGATGTTTCTTCACCGTCATCGGGTAGTAGGTGCCACCTTTCACTGTGGCATCATTGCAAACCACCATGACCTCCTGGCCTTCGACCCGACCAATGCCTGCAACCACGCCCGCACAGGGCGC
>SPLB01000340.1 GCA_004566265.1 Paracoccaceae bacterium
AGGGTATCTTTGAAATCCGGAGCCGACATGAGCCAGTCCCGCAGTCCCGCGCATAAAGACGCCTATTCTCTGATCCTGGACGCGATTGATGTGGGCGTCTTCAAGCCGGGTGACCGGCTGGTGGAAAGCGATCTCGCGGACCGTTTCGGCGTGTCCCGCACCCCGATCCGCGAGGCGTTGCAGCGATTGGAAACACAGTCATTGCTGGAACGCGATGGCCGGTCGTTGATCGTGGCGTCGCTTAATCACAATCAGATGGCTGAACTATATGCGGTGCGTCGCGAGCTAGAAGGTCTGGCGGCCAGTCTGGCAGCGCGTCACGCCACCATCGAAGAAGTTCAGGTGCTGCATGATATGGTCGCAGCCGATGATGCATTGATTGATGATCCGATTGAGCTTGCCAAGGCAAACCGTCGCTTTCACAAGCAGATCCATCTGGCTTCGCACAACCGCTATCTGGTCCAACAGCTGGATCTGGTGCACCGCTCCATGGCGCTGATGGCGACGACATCTCTGGCTGCAGAGGGGCGTGGCAAGATTGCGCAAGATGAACACAAGGCGATTGTCGCGGCCATCGGTGATCGAGACGAGGTCGCCGCAGGCAAAGCGCTGAAGCATCACATCTCGGTCGCGTTCACCACACGTCTGAAGCAAGAGGCCGATGGGCGGGCGACCAACAGTTGATCTGCCTCAATCGGCACCGCCATGGTCGCCGTGCTGCGTCTTGTCCCAAAAGAAAGGCGCAGCAAAGACCTCGTAGAGTGCCTTGAGCGCAGCGGCGCTGGACATCAGAAAATAGAGCGGCATCAGGGGCGTATTCCACGCGAGGTAGCCCCGGCCAGAAGCGCGGGCGCCTGCGATCCAGATCGATATGTTGAGTGCTTCGAAAAGAATAAGCGATGTGACGCTGAAATGCAGGACGGAAGGCGGTACATAGCTGGACGCAGGATGGCTCAGCCCCAGGGCGATCAACCAAAAGCTCCACAAAACAGGCCCCATGAGCGACTGACCAATTGTGCCGATGAAAAACGCCTGAAACCCTAGAAATCGCCAAGTTCCCAGATCACGCCAAAGGGTGCCTGGCGTTCTCATGTGCACCAGATATGTCATCATGAACCCTTTGAGCCAGCGCGAGCGCTGCTTGATCCAAGGAATTATCTGGCTGTTGGCCTCCTCATAGGTGGTGACAGCCACCATTTCGGTGCGCAATCCACGGCGGGCAATGCGCACGCCCAGATCCGCGTCTTCTGTCACATTATGCGCATCCCATGCACCGAGTTGTTCCAAAGCCGTGCGTCTGATGAACATTGTGGTGCCGCCCAGTGGCACCACCAGATGCAGACGCGCAAGCCCCTGCATCAGTACCCGGAACCAGCCAGCATACTCCAACGTGAAACAGCGGGAGACCCAATTATGGTTGCAGTTGTAAAAATCGAGCACCCCCTGTAAGCAGACCACATCAGACGGGGCAGTGGCAAAATGGCGGGCAACACGGTCCAGCTGATGTGGCTCAGGCGCGTCTTCAGCATCCCAGACACCAATGATGTCGCCGCGGCAGAAACTCAGCGCATAGTTCATGGCGCGGGGCTTGGTCTTGAGTGCGCCGCACCCGGGGACCTCAACCACCCGAAACCAGGCAGGCAGATCGGTAAGGCGGATGGCTTCTTGAGTAATCTGGTCGTCCTCTTCCACAACCAATAGGATCTCGAGCCGGTCGCGCGGGTAGCTCAGACGGCAGAGCCTGCGCAAAAGATGGCGGCTAATTTCTGACTCGCGAAACAGCGGAACAAGCATGGAAAAGCGCGGCAGCACGTCTGGCGGAAGTGAAACAGGGAGCGCGCGGCGAGGACGAAATTGCCCGATTGGCCCTGTGGCGCGCAATGCGGTGAACATCAGCAGTCCAAGCAGCGCAAAGCCAGAGGCAAGCGTGGTCAAAAGTGCGGGGGCGAAAAAACACAGAGACAGCAGCACGCCGAGGCAGGCAAGTGCGAAGGGACGCGCGGGGCGCGGATCATAACTGCGGCAGCTTTGATCCGCAGGGACGGATCTACTGGCGTCCTGTGTCAGGTTCGAGGCGAACTGGGCCAAAAGGTGTTTTTCAATGACATCAGCCGCGGCGGTCACCGGCAATATAGTGTCAAAGTCATCCTTCAGCGCCAATTCCAGGTTGGGCAGGACGGCGGGATCTGCAACCAATACTAGGGCCGTACGGCCAAGTTGGTCAAAGGGCAGGGCCCTGTGGCGTAGCCAAAATTGGGGTGGTTGCTTGCGTAGGACCTCTTTTAGGAGGCCGCGTGTGGGCACCAAGGGGTGGCCCTCATACAGATGGCCTTTCGAGGGGTGTTTTGGTTTCTTCAGAATCCGTTCCAACGCATCAGCGCGAAGCTTTTTCAGCCGCTGAATATTGCGCAGATGATCCTTATTCAAACTGTCAGGGGCAGGCGATACCTCAACCGGAACGCGCGCGCTGGTGAGGCGGACCTCTGAGTCATTGCGATAAAGAATTCGCGTGTGCGGTCCGGGTGTGGCACGGATGTTCGATACCTTGCTGGCCATAGCTTAGGACTAACAGGCATTCTGACTTTGCCTAAGTAAATCATCCAAAAGCGCGCAAAGTCATCATAAGAAAACCCCTGCGCAAGCTGCGCAAGGGTGTCTATCTTTTCGTTCTGTTCGCAATGATCACGCTTTTCGGGCGGCCATGGCCTCGGAAAAGCGTTCAAAAAGGTAAAAGCTGTCCTGCGGGCCCGGGCTTGCCTCCGGGTGGTGCTGGACCGAAAACACCGGGCGGTCGGACATTGCAATACCGCAGTTGGATCCATCAAAAAGCGACACGTGGGTTTCTTCCACACCCTCGGGCAGGGACTGAGCATCTACTGCAAAGCCGTGGTTCATGGAGGTGATCTCGACCTTGCCAGTTCCGTGCTCTTTGACCGGGTGGTTGGCGCCGTGGTGGCCGTGATTCATTTTGATGGTTTTTGCACCCAATGCCAGTGCCAACATCTGGTGGCCAAGGCAGATGCCAAAGACTGGTAGATCGGTGTCGCCAAGGATGGATTTGATCATGGGCACGGCATATTCGCCGGTGGCTGCCGGGTCGCCCGGACCGTTGGACAGGAACACGCCGTCAGGATTGTGGGCCAGAACCTCTTCTGCGGTGGCAGAGGCGGGCAGGACGGTCACATCACAGCCAGCCGATGCCAGGCATCGAAGTATGTTGCGCTTTGCGCCATAGTCGATGGCGACAACCTTATGCGCGGGCGCGTCCTGCTTGGCATAAGCTTCCGGCCAGGCCCAACGCATCTCGTCCCAGCGGTAAGACTGCGCGCACGTCACGTCTTTGGCGAGGTCCATGCCCTCAAGACCCGGCCAGGCGCGGGCTTGTGCAACAAGTGCCTCTATGTCGAAGTTACCGTCCGGGTCATGGGCCAAGGCAACATGTGGTGCACCTTGCTGGCGGATCGCGCGGGTCAGGCGGCGGGTGTCAATGCCGCCGATGGCAATGCGGCCCGTGCGCGCCAACCAAGCCTTCAGCTCTTCGGTGGCTCGCCAGTTCGATGACTGGGTCGGATCCCATTTCACAACCATGCCTGCTGCAACGGGGTCACCTGTTTCGTCGTCCTCAGGGGTTACGCCCACGTTACCAATATGCGGGAACGTGAAAGTTACGATCTGGCCCGCGTAAGATGGATCGGTCATAATTTCCTGATAGCCTGTCATCGCAGTATTGAAGCAAAGCTCAGCAACACATTGGCCAGTTGCGCCAAAGCCGTGACCGTAAAACACGGTGCCATCAGCAAGGGCCAGACAGGCGGTGGGCTTGATTTGGGCGGTCTCAGCCATGACGCGACTCTCCATGCGGGCAAAATTCATGGGTTCTTAAGGGGGGCGCGGGGTTTGGTCAAGCGCTGTTGCAGGGTACGGCAGGCAGATACACAATGCCGCGTCCAAAGATATGGCTGGGTTGAAATTGCCAGCGGTTTTGTTTAGCCTTGCACTCCTTGGATCCACTTGGACGACGAGAAAACATGGACACGCGAACTCGGGTCAACCAGGCCCTTAAACAGGCTATGAAAGACAAAGAGGCTGGCCGTCTTGCAACGCTTCGCCTGATCAATGCCGCCATCAAAGACCGTGAGATCGCGGCCCGTGGTGCGGGAGAGGACACGTTAATCGGCGACGTTGATGTCCTAGCCATTATGGGCAAAATGACCAAACAGCGTAAGGAAAGTGCCCGTGCTTACGAAGAGGGCGGTCGCCTTGACCTCGCAGAGCGTGAGCTGGATGAAATTTCGATTATCGAAGAGTTCCTGCCGAAGCAGTTAAACGATGATGAAGTCGCAGCGGCGATCAGGGAGGCTGTTGGAGCCACGGGCGCCGAATCGATCCGCGACATGGGTAAAGTTATGGGCGCGCTGAAAGAGAAATACACCGGCCAGATGGATTTTGGCAAAGTGGGCGGGATGGTTAAAACCGCGTTGTGCACCGCAAAAGACTGATGCGGGCGTCCCACTCAACGCCAGCGCCTATGACTTGTGAAAAAGGCCGCTTGGGTCGGCCTTTTTTACATACGAGTGTCTCGGACAGTCATGGATTGAGATTGTTGTCTGTCGACACAAACGGTGATGTGACTTTATTGTTTTTGAAGTGCGTTTTTTAGGTCGTCAAACAAGGCCTTGCGCTCGTCCTCTGACAGGAAGGCACCAATTTCGACTTCGCGGCCTTCGCCCTTGAGGGTGACGTAGTTCGGCACGGGGCCTTCGTGGCGGTGCAGTGTGACCTTGGCCCAATACCGGTTGCACGACCAGAGACGTTCGCCGGTCCTGTCGCGCCGTACCAACGTCGCGTCTTCCGGGCCAAGCGTCAGGACCTCAAGCACCTGAGACTGCGCACGGTTGCGGTCGAGCGCAAATTTTACCCCAAACAACGCCATGGCTATGAACGGCAATAGTCCCCAAAGCAAAACCGATCCTAGAAGCACGAAAAGTGGCAGCGCGATCAGCACGGCGGTCGCGGTCAGAAAGCCGACATACCCCTGTGGCGTGAGGGATTGGTGCGGCCAGAGGTGCAGCTCTCCGGCGCCGGTGGCGGGGGGTGTTGTCCAATCGTATGGCATGACGTTAATCTAGCGCTCCCGCCGCAAACAAAAAGCCCCGAAGCAGTCGCTTCGGGGCAGTTTTTTGCAGTCTTAGTGGGCGTGCTGTTTGTCCCAGTCTTCCTGCTTTGGCAGTATCTCAAATGTGTGCTCCGGCGGCGGAGAGGGTAGGGTCCACTCCAGAGTGTCGGCATATTCGTTCCAATAGTTGTTCTGGGTGATTTTTGCGCCGCGCAGCAGCGAATAGATCACCACACTAAAGAACAGCACAAAGGAGGCAAAGGAAATGAACGCGCCGTAGGAAGAGACTTTGTTCCAGTAAGCAAAGCCCTCGGGGTAGTCAATGTAACGACGCGGCATGCCCTGGCGACCCAGGAAGTGCTGCGGGAAGAAGGTGAGGTTGGCACCGATGAAGAACATCCAGAAGTGGATTTGCGCACCCAGCTCGTTGTACTGACGGCCAGTCATTTTGCCGAAGTAGAAGTACACGCCAGCGAAGATCGCAAAGACCGCACCAAGGCTCATCACGTAGTGGAAGTGAGCCACAACATAGTAGGTGTCATGGTAAGCACGGTCCACGGACGCCTGAGACAGAACAACGCCGGTCACACCACCAACGGTGAACAGGAACAGGAAGCCAAAGGCAAACATCATAGGCGCTTTGAATTCGATCGAACCGCCCCACATGGTGGCAATCCAAGAGAATACTTTCACACCGGTCGGAACCGCAATCACCATTGTCGCCAACATAAAGTAGGCTTGCTGGTTCAGGGTCA
>SPLB01000341.1 GCA_004566265.1 Paracoccaceae bacterium
CCCCGTCCCCCTGCTCTGGTATCTGTCGGGCCTGACCTGCACCCATGAAAACGCCATGACCAAAGCCGGCGCGCAGGCCTGGTGCGCCGAGCAGGGCATCGCCATTGTCTTCCCCGACACCTCGCCGCGCGGCGAAGGGGTTGCCAATGACGCCGCCTATGATTTGGGTCAGGGCGCCGGCTTTTATGTAAATGCCACGCAAGAGCCATGGGCACCACATTTCCAGATGTGGGACTATATCGCCGAAGACCTGCCTGCCCTGCTGGGCGAGAAATTCAACCTCGACATGGAGCGCCAGGCGATCACCGGACATTCCATGGGCGGTCACGGCGCACTGACACTGGCAATGAACCTGCCGGGTCGCTTTAAATCGGTATCTGCTTTTGCGCCGATCTCTAACCCCACCGCAAGCGACTGGGGTCGCAAACAGTTGTCGGCCTACCTTGGGGACGATGAGGCCGCATGGACCAAGCATGACGCGAGCCTTTTGATGGCGGAAAAGGGCTTCGACGGCCCCGTCCTCGTCGACACTGGCACCGCTGACCAGTTCATCGACCTCCTGAGGCCCGAGGCACTGGCCGCGGCCGTCGCCACCAAACGTCAACAGGCCACCCTTCGTTTACAGAAGGGCTATGACCACAGCTATTTCTTTGTCTCCACCTTTATGGAAGATCATGTCTCCTTCCATGCGGAGGCCCTCTACGGGGAGTAAAGACACATGACGGATTTTGACTATGACCTGATTATCATCGGCTCTGGCCCGTCCGGACGCACGGCGGCAATCCAAGCCGCCAAGCTGAAACGCCGGGTGCTTGTGGTCGACCGAAACGATCGTCTGGGCGGTGTTTCGGTACACACCGGCACAATCCCATCGAAAACCCTGCGCGAAACCGTTCTGAACCTCACCGGCTGGCGTGAGCGCTCTTTCTATGGTCGGTCCTACCGGGTGAAAGACCAGATCAAGGCAGAAGACCTCAAGGCGCGTTTGCACATGACCCTCGACTACGAGGTTGACGTGCTGGAACACCAGTTCAACCGCAACCACGTGGAAACCCTAGCGGGCATGGCACATTTCATCGGTCCAAATGAAATCGAGGTCGAGATCGCCGCAGGCGACACGACCCGTGTGACCGGTGAGAAGTTCCTGATCGCCACAGGCACCAGAACCTACCGCCCGGACTATGTGCCGTTCAACGGAACAACCGTTGTTGATGGTGACGAGTTCCTCGAAATGGAAGAAATACCGCGGTCGCTGGTTGTGGTGGGCGCAGGCGTTATTGGCGTCGAATACGCCACCATGTTTGCAGCCCTTGACGTGCGCGTCACATTGATCGAACCGCGCGACAGCTTCCTGGATTTCATTGACCGCACCCTGATCGACGAGTTTACCCATCAGATCCGCGAAAACGGCGTCGACATGCGCTTGGGCTCCGCGATCGAGAGCATTGTGGATGAGGGAGAGCATATTGAGGTCACCCTTGAAAACGGCCGTCACGTCCGTGGTGAAATGCTGCTTTTTGCGGCTGGTCGCATGGGCAACACAGAAAAGCTGAACCTCAAAGCGGTGGGTCTGGAAACCGACCACCGTGGCCGTATTGAAGTGACCCGCAAGACCTATCAGACCGCTGTGTCGCATATATACGCGACAGGCGATGTGATCGGCCACCCGTCGCTGGCGTCGACCTCGCTACAGCAGGGCCGCGTTGCAGCATGCCACGCGATGGACGTGCCCACCGTGCCGGAAAGCCCGTGGTACCCTTATGGAATCTATTCGGTACCGGAAATGTCCACCTGCGGCATGTCCGAAGAAGAATTGAAAGAGCGCGGCGTGCCCTATGAGGTTGGCGTGGCCCGTTTCCGCGAAACATCGCGCGGGCACATTATGGGTCTGGAACACGGGATGCTGAAGATGCTGTTCAGCCTTAAAACCCGCCGGGTTCTGGGTGTGCAGATCGTCTGCGAAGGTGCGACTGAGCTGATCCACATTGCCCAAGCGGTGTTGAACCTTCAGGGCACCGTGGACTATTTTGTCCAGAACACCTTCAACTATCCCACGCTAGCCGAGGCCTATAAAATCGCAGGCCTAGATGCATTCAACCGCATGCCAATCCCCGTGGAATACAAGGTCCATGCTCCCTCAAAGGCCATGGACGCCGCTCCCACAACGGCAATCAAGGCCAAAGAGACGCCCCAAAAGGTAGCAGAGTGAACGCGCTCTATATCGATGCTGATGCGTGCCCGGTTAAAGCTGAGGCCGAACGTGTCGCCACCCGCCATGGGTGGCGGATGTTTGTTGTGTCAAACGGGGGGCTGCGCCCGTCACCAAATCCGCAGGTGGAGACTGTGATTGTCGCCGAAGGCGCAGATGTCGCCGACATGTGGATCGCAGAACGCTGCGGCACAGGCGATATCGTTGTCACTGGCGACATTCCCCTTGCCTGCAAATGTCTTGAGGCTGGCGCGCGGGTTCTGCGCCACAATGGCGAAGCTTTCACGCAGGCCAACATTGGCCAGCAGCTTGCGATGCGGGATCTAATGGCCGATCTGCGCGCTGCAAATCCGCTGGCCATGCAGGGCGGTGGCAAAGCGTTTTCCAAAGTAGACCGATCCCGGTTTCTCGATGCACTGGAACGCGAAATCCGTGCCGCTATATCGCAAGCAGGTCGCTAGGGCCGCCTCCACCTTTTAAATTGTACCAAGACGGCACAAGCAATTGTCTACCTCCCCCGCCCGACCTAGGGTCGGAGCGCAAAGATGCCCGATCACAGGACAGGACCATGGAACAGCGACTGAAGCTTTTTGGCATGGCAGCCGCTGCGGGCGCGGCTGTCGGCTTTTCTGTCATTGACCTGTTGTTCAAATTCCTGTCCGGCGACTACCCACTTTATCAGATGGTGTTCCTGCGGTCGATTGTCGCCTTGAGCTTTGTCATGCTGGTTCTGGTGCCGATTGATGGAGGGTTACGTATTCTGCGCACACAGCACCTGCCCTTGCATCTGGCCCGTGTTGCCGCCGTTTTGATCGCGAATGTCACTTATTTCACCGGCCTTGCCCTCATGCCGCTTGCCGAAGCCGTCAGCATCGCTTTTGTCTCTCCTCTGATCGTGACGGTGTTGTCCGCCGTGTTCTTGCGCGAGCGTGTGGGCCCCTGGCGGTGGAGCGC
>SPLB01000342.1 GCA_004566265.1 Paracoccaceae bacterium
AGCAGCCCCATCGGCAAGCGCTAAGGTTTTAAGCAGGTCATTTTCCGCCTTCTTGAGATCCGCCAGCTTCTGTTCGATCGCCTTATCGGCAATCTCCAAGGCTTTCATTCGGTCTTCAAACTCTGCCTCACGCCGTTCGAGACGTTCTTCACGCTGTTGAAAGGCGGCAAGCATGGTTTGCAGCTCCGCACTGCCGTGACTCGCCAGAACGGGTGTCTGCGCCCCTTCGGTCTTTTCCGAATCTCCCAAACTGGCCACCTCACGTGCAATCGCCGGACCGGCTTCGAGTCCGATGCGCAGGATTGCAGACCCCACAAGGAAGACCGCCAGCAACACAAGCGTGCCGCGCTTCACCTTACGGGCCGTATTGGATTTCTTCGATTGGGTCATTATGCCACCCGATTCTGTGAGCGGTTGTGCCGCATGAACATCAAGCCGCTGGGCTTTGACTCTTCAACTTCTGCCTCTTCGACTTCTGTTATCTCCTCATCCTGCGCCGCAGCAGCGTCTGCTTCATAAGCAGCCGCAAGCGCATCACTTTCTTCGAGAGCCGCTTCGGATGCGGACTCTGCGACAGGCTCGGGAATGTCGTGCATTGACGCAATCATAAGTTCCAGACGCTGCGCCACAGATTCTGCGCGACCGGTCAGCTGTTCCAGCGCCTTGCTAGAGCCATCAGACACGTGCCGAGCTGACACCAGAGATTTGTTAAGGTCGTCGACCTGCGAAGACAGGACAGCCACCGCGCCACCGACGCCTTTTTCCAGGTCGTGAAATCGCTTCAGTCGGCGCGAAAGCACCAGACAATAGAATCCAGCGCCCAATGCGCCAGCTGCCAGCAGGATATCAGCTATCATTTCCATCCTGTCCTCCTAGTTTATAACGAAGTTCATAATCAGCAGATCACGCACCCGGCCCTGGCCGGTTGCAACATTGATTCGCCGCAACATTTGTGCCCTCAGTCTGGGCAGTGCCATCGGATCTGTCAGATCCTCGAGCTCCAAGGCACGCAAATAGCTGTTCAGAACATCGACCACCCGAGGAAGCATTTTCTCTACTTCTTCCTGGTTCTCTATGTCGACTTCGAGCTGGGCACCGAATCGCAATTGGTTGATCCCGCTCGCCTTTCGAAGCGTAATCATGATCGGTTCCATCTCGATATAAGCGAGATTGGCAATGTCCTTTGCCGTTTCTCCCTTATCCACGCCTTCTGGCGCCTCCTTTGCCATTTGCTTCCTTTCTGAAGCCGATGGTTGACCAAAGGGAAGCAGACCTGACTGAACGGCATAGAATCCGCCCCCGGCACCGACGAGACCAAGAACCACCCCAATGATGAGAGGCATCTTGCTTTTCTTCGCCGACCCTTCTGTTTCTACATCAGTTGCAGCGTCTGTCATAGCTATCCCTTTACGTCTTGCATCCCCTTAATAGACCGGCAGGGACTAACCGAATGTTAAGGCAGATAGACGAAAAGGGTTGCATGCCGGGCAGAATGCCGGCTCGACGGAGGTTAATGTGCAGCAGATCTTGAATGTCTGGGCAGGATTGGACACGCGGAAGCGTTTGATGGCGATTGGCGCCACAATCGCGGTTATCGTGACTGTCTTTGCAATGTCGCAGGTGGCGCAAAAGCCCACTATGCAACTTTTATATGCAGGGCTGGAAAGCAGCTCTGCTGGTGATGTGGTAGCCGCGCTGGAACAAAACGGCGTGCAATATAGCGTACGTGGAGGCTCTATTTATGTGCCCTCCACCAAGCGCGATGAATTGCGGATGACCCTGGCTAGCCAGGGTCTGCCTGCAAATGGCGGTGGTGGATATGAGCTCCTTGATTCGCTCAGCGGGTTTGGGACCACATCGCAAATGTTTGACGCAGCCTACTGGCGCGCAAAGGAAGGCGAGCTGGCCCGCACGATCGTTGCCAGCCCGCATATCAGCCAAGCACGCGTTCATATTGCCAATACTGGCTCGAACCCGTTTCAGCGCACAATCGAGCCTACGGCATCGGTCTCTCTGACTCCGATGGGAACTCCCATCACACCGGCTCAAGCCAATGCGGTGCGGTTTCTTGTGGCCTCAGCTGTCTCTGGGCTGAACGTTGAAAACGTTGCAGTGATCGATGCCAACGGCAGCGTGATCGGATCGCCCGAATCGGCAACAGCAAGCGGAGCTGGTTCGGATGATCGCGCCAATTCGATCCGTGAACGCGTTATGCGCTTGGTCGAAGCCCGCGTTGGTCACGGCAATGCTGTGGTTGAGGTCAGCGTCGAAACCGTGACCGACACCGAATCGATCCTTCAAAAAGTTGTGGATCCGCAAAGCCGGGTGGCCATCAGCACGGATGTCGAAGAACGCACGGACAGTTCGCAAAACCAAGCGGGTGAAGTCACTGTTGCCTCCAACATTCCGGATGGGGACGCAGGCACTGGCGAAGGCTCAAAAGCAAATACCGCTGCAACACGCGAACGAATCAATTATGAGATTTCCGAAACTCAAAAAGAGATTATCCGGGCTCCTGGTGCAATTAAACGTCTGACGGTTGCGGTTCTGGTCAATGGCACAACGCTTCCAGACGAAGCTGGGGCACCCGTGTTCGAGCCGCGTTCGGAAGAAGAGATGCAAGCCCTGCGCGAGCTGATTTCCGCGGCAGTTGGCTTTGACGAGGCGCGTGGCGACGTCATTACGCTCAAATCAATGGACCTGCCCACGCTGGAGCCAGAAGGCACAACTGTGTCTTCTTCTTTCCTGGATGGGATCTATCTGGACCTTATGTCGATTATTCAGATGGCCGCTCTGGCAATCGTTGCTCTGGTACTCGGTCTGTTTGTTGTCCGCCCGATCCTGACAGCTTCGTCCGAGCCGATGGCCGCCCTGCCTGCGCCGAATGCGCCAGAAGGCCTGCCCGCACTCCCCGATGTGGGGATGCCCGGAAGCGGCTTCATGGCCAACCCGAATCTGGGTGCGGGAATCGCACTGGACGGTGAAATAGAAGACCAAAACACCGGACAGTTCGAACCCATGGGGGGTATGGGCAGCGGCATGGATGACATCGGTCGTGATCTGGTCGGAATGGGTGGCGGCATGCCGGCACTTGCTTCCTCTGGTGACGAGGCCGTGGATCGCCTGCGATCCATGATCGGCGACAAACAGGAAGAAACCGTCCAGATCCTACGTGGCTGGCTGGAAGAAAATGAGGAGCGTGCCTGATGACGATCGCCCATCTACTCGAGGATTTCGGGGTCATTACCCCGATCATTCCTGAAAACAGTTTTTCTGAAGAAATCGTGGAAGAGGCCAAGCTTGAGTCCTTTGAAAAGGGGTACAGCGCCGGCTGGGACGATGCGGTCGACGCCAAAGACCATGAAACCACCCGGATTTCCACCGGGCTTGCCACGTCTCTTGAGGACCTGAATTTCACCTATCATGAAGCGCAGGCGCAGCTGATCGAATCGCTGGACCCAATGTTCAAAGTGCTGACCAGCGTGATCTTGCCGGATACGATGGCAGCTACCTTTGGACATCACGTTATCGAACACCTAAACGATATGGCCAAAAGTCAAACCAATGGCCCCATGGAAATCGTCGTGGCCTCTGGCGAAGGCGCAGGCCTACGCGCGCTTCTGGGCGAAAATTTCCCAGTCGAAGTGTTCGTGCGCGAGGATGCATCCTTTTCCGAAGGCCAGGCACAACTGCGTGTCGGCGCTGCCGAACGCGAACTCAACAGCGGCGCCCTGATCGAAAGTATTACCGAGTCGATCTCGGCCTTCTCCGCCCAATTCAAAGAGGACAGCCAATATGGATGAGAACGGCGATCTGAACATGAAAGCAACAGATGCAAACAATCCGTTTGTATCCGTCCCCGTGGAAGTTGTGGTATCCGTCGGGAAAGCACGCCCATTGATCCGCGAGCTTGTGAACCTTGGTGAAAACGCGGTTCTAACGCTGGACAAACGCGTGGAAGACCCGGTCGATCTTTACGTTGGCGATCGGCTTGTGGCCCGCGGTCAACTCGAAGAAATGGAAGGCGATCAAGCCGGCCAGCTGGCCGTCCGACTGACCGAAATTGCCGATCTTCAGAGCGGTTTGGGATGACACGCAATCTCTTTCTCTTTGGCCTGCTGGCGGCTGTTTCGCTGATACTGCCACAGGCTGCGCTTGCTCAGGATCTGAGCCTGTCCCTTGCAGATGGCGGGTCGCTATCGGCGCGCACAGTGCAGCTGATTTTGCTGATCACAGTGCTCAGCATTGCGCCTGGCCTTTTGGTGATGATCACCTGCTTCCCCTTTCTGGTCACCGTGCTGTCGATCCTGCGACAGGGCATTGGCCTACAGCAAGCACCACCGAACATGCTGATTATCAGCCTGGCCCTGTTCCTCACGTACTTCGTAATGGAGCCAGTTTTCACCGAAGCTTGGGAAGTCGGCATTGCCCCTCTTCTCGACGAGCGAATGGAGCTTGAACCCGCGGTAATGGCGGCACTAGAGCCGTTTCGCGTCTTTATGGCAAGCCGTCTGGACCCAGATACCTTTTACGCCATCGCTGATCTGCGCCCCGCCACAACCGGCATTGATCCCACGGCCGAAGCGCCTCTTTCAGTGCTAATCCCTAGCTTTATGCTGTCTGAAATTGCACGCGCCTTTCAGATCGGGTTCCTGGTTTTTCTTCCCTTTCTGATCATTGATATGGTGACTGCAACCACCTTGATGGCCATGGGTATGATGATGGTGCCGCCCGCGCTGGTCGCCCTGCCATTTAAGCTGGCCTTCTTTGTTGTGGCTGATGGCTGGAGCTTGATTGCAAGCGCGCTTGTTCGCAGTTATTTTCCGTCCTGATTGATAAAATTTAGCTCGAACTGAAAGAAAGACACCCGGTCCCAATCAGGACCGGGTGTCTTTCCATTGTTAGCCACATACCAAGTCCTTTGATTCACGCGATTTTTGGGTACAATTGTGCGCGTTTGGTTTGGGCGTTAACGGTTGGTCTTTGCGTTCGCCGCGTTGCGATTACTTGACTATACGGAGACCTCTGTTTCCAAAGAGGATTGATGAAGGATGTGTCGCCCCAGGCATTGGCGGGCAGGCAGACTGGGTGCGCATTCGGAGAGATAGTCGCGGGTTTTTGATTTCGTTCGGCGGTTTTTCGGTGCGTGTTTTCATCAGGCGGGCGCCCCTCGTTCTTATGGTGCGACCCACGCGACCCTTCTGGAACCAGGGAAATGCTGGACCTTCGCGCAGACGGGCACCGTCGTACTGAGATGCTTCA
>SPLB01000343.1 GCA_004566265.1 Paracoccaceae bacterium
ACAAACACCCTCAGCGATGCCGCCCGGTGGATGTTGCTGACTGCCATTGCCGCCGTCGGCATGGAGAGCAATCCCAAGCAGGTGCGCTCTGTTGGGCCCGCTGCCATAGCATTCATCGTACTCGAGACCCTATTCATTACTGGCTTCATTCTGGCAGGGCTCTCACTTTTGTCCTAAGCCGTCGCCAAGGGAGGAACTATGACAACACAGCCACGGGTGGAGACATCACCTAAGGTCTCGGACGAAATCCGACAGACCACATGCTACATGTGTGCCTGCCGATGCGGCATCAATGTTCATATGAAGGATGGCAAGGTTGCCTATATCGAAGGCAACCGTGACCATCCTGTCAACAAGGGCGTCTTATGTGCAAAAGGATCCGCCGGGATCATGCAACACAATGCGCCCTCTCGCCTGCGCGCACCGCTGAAACGGGTCGGCCCCCGCGGATCAGGAGAGTTCGAGGAAATCTCCTGGGACGAGGCGCTGGACATTGCCACCGGTTGGCTGGAGCCGATCCGCAAAGACAATCCCGAAAAGCTCGCCTTCTTTACCGGGCGCGATCAATCGCAGTCCTTCACCAGCTTCTGGGCGCAGAACTTTGGCACCTGTAACTACGCGGCGCATGGGGGCTTTTGTTCGGTGAACATGGCCACCGCCGGCATCTACACGATGGGCGGCGCATTCTGGGAGTTCGGCCAGCCCGACTGGGACCACACCAAGCTGTTCATGCTGTTTGGCGTGGCCGAAGACCACGACAGCAACCCAATCAAAATGGGCATTGGCAAGATCAAGGCCCGTGGCGCGCGCGTCATTGGCGTCAATCCGATCCGCTCTGGCTATAATGCTGTGGCCGATGACTGGGTCGGCATTACGCCGGGCACCGATGGTCTGTTCATCCTGTCGCTGATCCACTGCCTGATGAAAGCAGGCAAGATCGACCTCGAATATCTGTCGCGCTTTACCAATGCGCCGGTGCTGGTGAACCGCGACCCCGACAGCCCGGATTACGGCCTGTTTCTGCGCGACGACACCGGCGCGCCTCTGGTCATCAACCGCGCCACCGGCAAGCTTGCGCCCTTTGACATGAAAGGCGTGCGTCCGGACCTGGCGGGGTCGTACCAGATGGGCGCCATCACCCATGTCTCGGTCTTTCAGTTGATGGCGGAAGAGTACCTGAAGGACGCGCACGCACCAGAAAACGTCGCGGATCGCTGCGGCGTCCCTGCCCCCCGCATCCGCGCCATCGCCGCAGAACTGGCCCGAGTCGCGTTTGAAGAGGCATTTGAGCTGGACCGCGAATGGACCGATTTCCGCGGCGAGACCCATAAATCCATGGTGGGGCGCCCGGTGTCCATGCACGCCATGCGCGGGGTTTCGGCGCATGCCAATGGCTTCCAAACCTGCCGCGCGCTGCATGTGTTGCAAATCATTTTGGGCACCGTCGAGGTTCCGGGCGGCTTCCGCTTCAAACCGCCCTATCCCAAACCGCCAGAGGCCCACCCCGCGCCCCACTGCCGCGTCACACCGAACAAACCGCTCGACGGGCCGCATTTGGGGTTTGTGCACGGCCCCGAACATCTGGCGCTTAAAACGGACGGCACGCCCGCCCGCATCGACAAGGCCTTTACATGGGAAAACCCAATGTCCAGCCACGGGTTGATGCATATGGTGATCTCAAACGCGCACGCCGGTGATCCCTACAAGATCGACACGCTGTTTATGTATATGGCAAATATGTCGTGGAACTCCTCAATGAACACGCGCGGCGTGATCGAGATGCTGACCGACACGGATGAGGACGGGGACTATGTGATCCCCCGGATCATCTACTCCGACGCCTACAGCTCGGAAATGGTGGCCTATGCCGATTTGATCCTTCCGGACACGACGTATCTGGAACGCCACGACTGCATCTCGCTGCTGGACCGCCCGATCTGCGAAGCAGACGGCGCTGCAGATGCGATCCGCTGGCCGGTGGTCGAACCGGACCGTGACGTGCGCGGGTTCCAGTCGGTGCTGGTGCAGCTTGCCAATAAGATGAAGCTTCCGGGCTTCACCCATGAGGACGGCAGCGCCAAGTGGAAAGACTACGCCGACTATATCGTCAACCACGAACGCAAACCGGGCATTGGTCCGCTGGCGGGCTTCCGGGGGGAAGACGGCGACAAGGTTGGCCGCGGCGCGGTGAACCCCGATCAGCTCAACCAATACATCGACAATGGCGGCTTCTTTCTGACCCATGTGCCTGCGGAAGGCGCCTACTACAAACCCTGGAATCGCGCCTATCAGGACTGGGCGGTGGACCTTGGCCTGTTCGACAGCCCGCAGCCCTATCTGTTCCAGCTCTACGCGGAACCCATGCGCAAGTTCCAGCTGGCGGCCGAAGGCCACGGCGAACGGCAACCGCCAGAGCACCTGCGTCAGCGGATCAAAGACACCATGTCGCCACTGCCGATCTGGTACGAGACAGATCAGCAGGGCAACGAAGGCTTCACCGTCAACGCCCTCACCCAGCGGCCCATGGCGATGTATCACAGCTGGGGCAGCCAGAACGCCTGGCTGCGTCAGATCCACGGGCGCAACCCGCTCTATGTGCCGACAAAACTGATGCGCGAGAATGGGCTCAAGGATGGCGACTGGGCCCGCGTGACCTCGCCCCATGGCGCAATCACCGTCCCCGTGATGGAGATGGCGGCGCTCAATGACCAGACCGTCTGGACCTGGAACGCCATTGGCAAACGCAAAGGCGCCTGGGCCCTGGAAGAGGACGCACCAGAAGCCACAAGGGGGTTCCTTCTGAATCACCTGATCCACGAGCTGATGCCCCCC
>SPLB01000059.1 GCA_004566265.1 Paracoccaceae bacterium
ACACCGGTGCTGTTTGGCATTGGAAAAAACAAGAAACGCACCCGTGGCTTTGTCTGCGGCAACCGACAGATTGAGGGCGCACCTGCGGCAGATATCCCGCCCAAGCTCCGAGGGTGCGGCCTGACCAACGGGGTGCGGGTGACCTCGGTTGCGGGCGTTACCCTCAGCCAGGCGTCGCTGATGACCTGCGAAACCGCTGAGGCCCTGTACAAATGGGTCGACCGCGATGTGGTCCACGCTTTTGGGCGCGGCAAGAAAGAGGTGGTCGAACTGCGGGTCGCCGCCCACTACAGCTGCCGCACGCGCAACAACCGCCCCGGTGCCAAAATCTCGGAGCATGGGCGGGGCAAGGCCATCGATATTTCGGGATTTCGACTGGCCAATGGTGACACGATTACCGTCCTGAAAGGCTGGGAACAGCGCCCCACTCGCCGAGTGTTGCGCAAAATGTGGCGCGGTGCCTGTGGCCCCTTTGGCACCGTCCTTGGCCCAAATGCGGACCGTTATCACCGCGATCATTTCCACTTTGATACCGCCCGGCACCGCGGGGGAGCTTACTGCCGGTGACCTGCGAGTGGTTTTGACTTGTCCTACCGATCATTCACGGGCAGTTATCCTCTGCTACAGGTAAAAAGGTGACATCGAACATGAGCATGTGGGTCTTTGGTTATGGATCGCTTCTGTGGAATCCGGAATTCCCGGTTGCCCGGCGCGAGGTCGCAACCCTGAAGGGATACGCCCGCTCGTTCTGTATGCGATCGATCCACCACCGCGGCACAGAGGAAAACCCGGGACTTGTGCTGGCCCTGGATGCGGTTCAGGACGGCAATTGCACAGGGCTCGCCCTTCAGGTGGAACCCGGCCACGAAGAGGTCACGCTGGCGGCCCTGCGCGAACGCGAACTGGTGTCCTCGGCCTATCTGGAGCGTTTCCTCAATGTCGAATTTACTTCCGGCGAGGTGGTCGAGGCCGTGGCTTATGTGATTGACCCTGACCATGCGCAGTACTGCGATTTGCCGTTGGAAGACCAGGCGCAGATCATCGCGCGTGCCACCGGCGGGCGGGGGGCGAACCGCGACTATCTGTTCAACACCGCCTCCCACCTGAGCGAAATCGGGCTGGCCGATGCGGATCTGGACTGGTTGTCCGCACGCGTGATCGAACTTTCACAGTAAATCCTTGGCTCCACAGACACTTTCGGTCTAGTTTCCTACCGAATCTTTCGACGTTTCGTGGCAGGAGCCGAGCAGAATGGCGCAGCAACCCACGCGGGAAATCCGTCCGCAGTTTTCCCAACCCGTGCGGCAAGTGGTGATGATGTTGATTGCGTTGGGACTAGCCGGAGGCGGGGTGTTCTTGGCCCTCCCGCGCGTGCTGCCTGTGTTTCTGGCAAACCCGTACCTGAATGGCTTTATCCTATTTGTGTTCGGCATCGGCGTGCTGGCAACCTTCTGGCAGGCCTTCCAGCTGATCAACTCTGTGCGCTGGATTGAACGGTTTGCCGGGGGCATTGCCAATGCGCAGGACCGCCCACCGTCGATGCTGGCGCCGCTGGCCTCGCTTCTGCGCTCGCGCGGGGCGCGTATGCAGCTTGGATCGGTATCGACACGGTCAATCCTCGATTCCGTTTCTGAACGGATAGACGAAGAACGCGAGATCACGCGTTACATTGTTAATCTTCTGATTTTCCTGGGTCTCTTGGGGACATTTTACGGGCTTGCCACCACCGTTCCAGCCCTTGTGGAAACCATCCGCGCCCTGGCCCCCAAAGAGGGCGAAGCAGGCATTGCAATTTTCAATCGGCTGATGACGGGTTTGGAAGCCCAACTGGATGGCATGGGCGTGGCCTTTGCGTCTTCGCTTCTTGGTTTGGCGGGCTCGTTGATTGTGGGCCTTCTCGAGCTGTTTGCCGGCCACGGTCAAAACCGTTTTTACCGCGAGTTGGAAGAGTGGCTGTCATCTTTTACCCGCGTCAGCTTCTCGTCTGGGGACGACAGCAGCACTGGGGACGACAGCGCAGTCAGTCAGGTGCTGGACACGATGATTGAGCAGATGGATGCGCTTCAGGCGATGTTTGTGGAAACCGCGCAGGGCCGCGCCGAGGTCGAGGGCCAGATTGTCCGCCTTGTGACCACGATTGAGGAAATGAACCGGCGGCAGGATGAAACCTCTGCGGTGTCCGCGGCGATTGAACGCGTCGCCATCGGTCAAGAAACGCTGACCGAGCTGCTGAGAGCGCAGGGCGATGTTGGTATCGATGCCGAAAGCCGCATGCGCCTGCGCTCCATTGACGTGCAGATGCTGCGCATTCTCGAAGAAATCTCAGCCGGGCGGCAAGAAAGCCTTGCGGAATTGCGTCAGGACATCGACATGCTGGTCAAAGCCTTTGCCACCCCGCGCGCCGCCGCACCGCCAACACGCGAGGGCTAAGCCATGGCCCTGTCACGCCGCACCGGTCAACGGTTTCAGGGCTCTATCTGGCCTGGATTTGTCGATGCCATGACCGGTCTCTTGCTGGTTCTGATGTTTGTGCTGACTATTTTTATGGTGGTACAGTCGGTGCTGCGGGACACGATTTCTGGACAGGAAACCGAACTTGATACGCTGTCGGCCGAGGTCTCTGCACTGGCCCGCGCGCTCGGCTTGAAAGAACGCGAAGCCGCCGATCTGGAAACCCGTCTCGGAACGCTGGGTGTCACGCTGTCGGACACACAAAGCGCGCTTGCCAGGGCGGAGAACCAGCTGACCCGACAAGCCGCCCGTATAACGGCGCTGATCGGTGAACGCGACCGCACGCAGGCGGACCTTGACGCAGCGCAAACCCGTATCACCGGGTTTGAGGCGCAGGTCGCTGCGCTTATCGCTGGGCGCGACGCGGCAGTGGCACGCATTGACGATCTGACGACGGCCCGTGATGCGCTTGCCACATCTGAGGCAGCGCTGCTTGAAGAACGCGCGGCGCTCAATCTGGCGCTTGCGCAGACCCGCACCGAAATTGACGCGCAGGCCGAGGCCGCCCGCCTGGCTGCCGCCCGCCGCGAGGCGCTGGAGGCGCTGGTCGCCGATCTGGAGACCAAACGCACCGCCCAGATCGCGCATTTGGCGGATCTCGAAGCGCGCGGAGACGCCCAAGCCGCGCGTCTTGCGGATCTGCAAACGCGGCTCACAAACGAAGAAGCTGCCCGTCTGGCCGAAGCCGCCGCCGCCGAAGCGTTGCGGGCGCGACTGCAAAACGCCGATGCTGAGCTGACCGCCATGACGCTGTCGCTTGAGGCCGAACGTCAGCGCGCAGAGGACACGCTGACTCTTCTCGCCGCCGCGGAAGCCGCACAGTCGCAGCTGGACGAAAAACTGGCCGCCGCACTCTCGACCATCGAAGAGGCCCGCGCCGCCCGCGCCGCGCTTGAAGACAGCACCGCCAGCGACAAAGACCGCCTGACCGCAGCCTTGGCTGAACTTGAACAGCTGCGCGCGGTCGCCGGGGATCGGGCCGATCTGCAGGCCCGCCTGCTGGCCGCGCTTGGCGCACAGGAAAGCGCCGAAGGGCAGGCGGCAGAACAGGGTAATCTGCTGGCACAGGCGCGCCAGGCCCTGAGTGAAGAACAAAAGATTTCCGAGGCCGCGCGCCGGGAAACCGCGCTTTTGAATCAGCAGGTTGCCGCCTTGCGCGAACAGCTGGGGGGGCTTCAGGCGCTTTTGGATGATTTCAAAGACCGCGACGCCGCCCAATCGGTGCAGCTGCAATCCCTGGGCCAAGACCTGAACGCCGCGCTGGCCCGCGCCGCCGCTGAGGAACGCCGTGCCCGACTGCTGGAAGAGGCAGAGCGCAAACGCCTTGAAGTGGAACAGGCGCAGCTGCGCGCCGAACGCGACCAGTTGTCGACACAGGCCGAGGATCTGGAACGCTACCGATCCGATTTCTTTGGTCGCTTGCGCGAGGTGCTTGGCGATCAGGAAGGAGTCCGCATTGTCGGGGACCGTTTTGTCTTTGCCTCTGAGGTGCTGTTTGGCCTCGGAAGCGCGGAGCTGTCGGCCGAAGGTCAGGTCGAAATCGCCAAGGTTGCTGCGATCCTGACCACCATTGCCAGCGAAATTCCCCAAGAGCTGAACTGGATCATCCGTGTGGATGGTCACACCGACAATCAGGCGTTTTTTGGGACCGGTAAATACGCCGACAACTGGGAGCTCAGTCAGGGCCGCGCGCTGTCGGTTGTCCGCTATATGATCGACAGCCTTGGCATTCCACCCAACCGTTTGGCCGCCAATGGCTTTGGAGAATTTCAGCCGATTAACCCCGATAACACTGCGACCGCACGGGCCCAAAATCGGCGGATTGAGCTTAAGCTGACCGAGCGGTAATGTCATGGTTCGGCTGCTTTGGGTCAGAACCTTTAGCAACTGGAACAGCACATTTCTGACCCTACCGGCGCCAGCCGGCAGTTGTTCAGTTCACCTGCATGGTGTTGGCTATATCGCTGATCACCTGGCCTTTGCGGATTAGCTGGGCCTGACCGGTATATCGGCCGGATCTCATCGGTTCATGCAGGCGAATACCGCCCGCGCGGAACAGGCGCGCTTGGGTTTTTTCGAGCGGCACTTCGGTGTGAAACACCGGTGTGTTGTTGGGATCAAGGATCGACAGTGCCATTCGGTCCCCTGCGCGTGCACCATAGGTCAACGCCCAAAACACCAGCGCGGGTGCGTCACTGGGCAGGGGGGCTTGATCAGCCGTTCCGGCGGTCACGGCGTCATAGTCTGGCACGTGGTCGGCAAAGCCGGCCGTCAGGAAACCGCCCGGTTCGTAAGGCACCGGCTGGCTCCAATGTGTCTCGGGGCCTGCCGCACCGCAGGTCTGTGCGGCAATGGGGTCGATCGCCGGGGTGAACGGATCGCGCAGCTCGCGGCCTTTGCGCAACTCGATATGCAGATGCGGGAACTGCGTTGCGCCGGACAGGCCAACCAGCGCCAGCGGGGTGCCTGCCTCCACATATGTGCCGTCCTGCACCAGAACAGAGCCGCGTTTCAGGTGGCAGTACTGGGTGATTCAACCCTCACCATGGCGAATTGCCACGCGGTTGCCGCACGCGCGCCCTTTGATGCTGTCGCGGTTCTCAGCCGTCAGGATCTGATCGGGCATCTCGTCGCGCACACCCACCACGGTGCCAGCTGCGGCGGCCAGAACCTGCACGCCCACTTCCATTGCGGCCAGCGTTGGCAGCGCGATGTCTGTGCCGCTGTGCCCATCATAGCTCAGGCTGCCACAGGTGAAATCCTGGGCGCCCGGGCCGGGGTCGTGGTCGACATATTGTTGAATATAACAGTCCTCGCCGAGGGTGCAGTCGACCGGCCAGTCCAAAAGCAAATCGCTCGCCACCGCAGGGGTGGCGAGCGACAAAATCAGAGGCACTCCGCGCAGCACGGGCGTTAGTCCGCCGGAAGAAGCGGCGGCTTGTCGCCAGAGATGCGCGGCTTGCCAGGACCTTCCAGGCGCAGGTCCAGTTTGCCATCTTTGATGCCAACTTTAACCAGACCACCTTTGGCCAGCTTGCCAAACAGCAGTTCTTCGGCCAACGGCTTCTTGATGTGCTCTTGGATCACACGACCCAAGGGACGCGCGCCCATCTTTTCATCATAGCCTTTATCGGCCAGCCATTCGGCGGCTTTGCGGGTCAGCTCGATTGACACATTGCGATCCAGAAGCTGGGCCTCGAGCTGCAGAACGAACTTTTCAACCACTTGCAGAATGACCTCTTTCGGCAAGGGCCCGAAGGAGATCACCGCATCCAGCCGGTTGCGGAATTCCGGCGTAAAGGTGCGTTCGATCGCGGCGGTGTCCTCGCCTTCACGACGGTCCCGGCCAAAGCCAATCGCGGCCTTCGCCATATCCGCGGCCCCAGCGTTCGAGGTCATAATCAGCACCACATTTCGGAAATTCACCGTGCGGCCATTGTGGTCGGTCAGCTGGCCATTGTCCATCACCTGCAAGAGGATGTTGAACACATCCGGGTGCGCCTTTTCGATTTCGTCAAGCAGCAGCACGCAGTGCGGGTGCTGGTCGACGCCATCGGTCAACAGACCACCCTGGTCAAAACCAACATAGCCCGGAGGCGCGCCGATCAGTCGCGACACCGCGTGTTTTTCCATGTACTCGGACATATCAAACCGCAGAAGCTCGACACCCAGTTGATCTGCCAGCTGTTTCGCGACCTCGGTTTTGCCAACGCCGGTGGGCCCAGCAAACAGGTAATTGCCAATTGGTTTTTCCGGTTCGCGCAGGCCGGCACGGGCCAATTTGATGGCACTTGCAAGCGCCTCAATAGCCGGATCTTGGCCAAAGACCACACGTTTCAGGGTGGTTTCCAGATCTTTTAGCACCGTCGCATCGTCTTTGGAGACGCTCTTTGGCGGGATACGGGCGATCTTGGCCACGACGGCCTCCACCTCTTTGACGCCAATCGTTTTGCGGCGTTTGCTCTCAACCACCAAATGCTGCGCCGCCCCAGCTTCGTCGATCACATCAATGGCCTTATCCGGCAGCTTGCGGTCGTTGATATAGCGTGCCGACAGCTCTACGGCGGTTTTGATCGCATCCGAGGTGAATTTGATTCCGTGATGTTCCTCGAAATAGGGTTTCAAACCCTTCAAAATGGCAATGGAATCTTCCACCGATGGCTCGTTCACGTCGATTTTCTGGAACCGGCGTGACAGGGCGCGGTCTTTTTCAAAATGCTGGCGGAACTCCTTGTAGGTGGTGGACCCCATGGTGCGCAACTTGCCGCCCTGCAGTGCGGGTTTCAGCAAGTTCGAGGCATCCATGGCCCCCCCTGATGTGGCGCCTGCACCGATGACTGTGTGAATTTCATCAATGAACAACACCGCGTCAGGATGTTCCTCCAGTTCGGTCACCACCGCCTTCAGTCGTTCCTCGAAATCACCGCGGTATCTGGTTCCTGCCAGAAGCGCGCCCATGTCGAGGGAGTAGATGGTGGTTTGCGACAAAACTTCGGGCACTTCGCCTTGAACAACCTTGCGGGCCAGACCTTCGGCAATGGCGGTTTTGCCAACACCGGGATCTCCCACCAACAGCGGGTTATTCTTGCGGCGGCGACACAGCACCTGAATGCAGCGCTCGACCTCGTGGTCGCGGCCAATCAGCGGGTCAATGTCGCCTTCGCGTGATTTTGCGTTCAGATCCACGGTGTATTTCACCAACGCGGATTCCTTTTGCTCGCCCTCGGGCGCGGCGCCGCCGGACATGGCGGTCATGTCCTCTTCGCTGTCGTCGGCACCCGAAACAGAGCGGTCCTCGCCGAAGGCAGGGTCCTTGGCCACCCCATGGGCGATAAAGTTCACCGCGTCATAGCGCGTCATGTCCTGGTCTTGCAGAAAAAACGCGGCATCGCTTTCGCGTTCTGCAAAGATTGCCACCAAAACATTGGCACCAGTGACTTCCGTCCGGCCGGATGACTGCACGTGAATGGCGGCGCGCTGTATAACGCGCTGGAAGGCTGCTGTTGGCACCGCTTCCGAACCCTCAATTTCGGTGACAAGGTTCGTAAGATCTTCGTCGACGAATTCCAACAGCGTCGCGCGCAGTGCGTCCAGGTTGACGCTGCATGCGCGCATCACACGGGCCGCGTCTGGCTCGTCGATCAGGGCCAAGAGCAGGTGTTCAAGCGTTGCAAATTCGTGGCGCCGTTCGTTGGCCAGCGCAAGCGCGGCATGAATGGCTTGTTCCAAAGTGCTCGAGAATGAAGGCACGGGCGTGCTCCTCTGTCTTGGGTTGTGCGGGCGGTAGGCCTGCAGGGCAAGTTCTTTCCCTTCCGACAACCATGTCCTCATAGGGTTAGATTTTGGTTGATAGTGGGCAGGCTTCAAGGGCTTTTTATGATTTACTGCGCATTTTTCGCGCGATTGTGCGCGACGTCGTGGGAAAGCCGCCCTCTTTATGACCGTTTTGCCGCCTTCAGCGGGGCAGCAGACAGGTTGTCTGGCACTGCATTCAAAATCGGTCCTTCCAGGCGCGAATGTGGGCAAAGACCTCGGCGTCTTCGCGCTTTGCCATGCCGACAGCGTTCTTTAATGTGTCCAGATGCGCCCGCAGGAAAGGGTTCGTGGCCTTTTCCAGACCCAGTTTTGCAGGGACGGTCGGGCGCCCCTCGGCGCGCAGGGCGTCGATGACTGCGGCGCGGGCCACCAGGTCGGCGTTATCAGGCTCCACCTCAAGAGCAAAGCGCGTGTTCGATTGGGTGTATTCATGACCCGGATATACCAATGTATCATCAGGTAAAGTCATAAGCCGCTGCAGGGTGTCCCACATTTGTGCAGGGGTGCCTTCAAACAAACGGCCGCAGCCCATGACCATTAAACTGTCTGCGGAAAACAAAGCGCCCCCTTCGGTGGAGGCGTCGGGGTAGTAATAGGCAATATGCCCCAGCGTATGGCCCGGCACCTGCAACACGTGAAAGCGCCCGGTGCCGCTGCCGCCCTCAAATCCCGGCTCCAGCGCCAGATCAAGCGTCGGCAGGCGGTCGGCTTCGGCTTTGGGGCCCATGACCACCATCGACGGAAAACGCGCGCGCAGGTCTTTGGTGCCACCGTGATGGTCAGGGTGATGGTGGGTGATCATCAGAGCTTCGGGCTTCCAGCCACGTGTATCCAGAGCGTTAATCAGCGGTGCGGCTTCGGGTGCATCCACCACGGCAACCCCGTCGGGCCCCTTGATCAAGTAGGCGTAATTGTCGCTCAGGCAGGGAACGGTGACGATCTCAAGCGGGTCCGCATCTTTATCATGGCGTACAGTGTCAAGGGGCATGGTCATCTCGCTCCAGTTTGTTAGGGTGTCGATCAGACACGGACTCAAGAGTGACCCAAGGCGCAGGCGACCGCAATGCATCTCGACGTGCAGGACCTGAGGAATTTCTACTACCGCAGCCAGATGGGCCGGGCGGCGCAGGCGTCGATCCGCAGCCAATTGCTGCGGCTTTGGCCGTCGGCGCAGGGTGACACGGTTGCGGGCTTTGGCTTTGCGGCTCCGTTGATGCGCCCCTACTTGCGCGAAGCCCGCCGCGTTATGGCATTGATGCCGGGTCCGCAGGGGGTGATGCAATGGCCTGCCGGTCTGCCCAATGTCTCGGTTCTGTGTGAAGAAACCAACTGGCCGGTTGAGACCGGGCATATTGATCGGCTGGTTGTCCTGCACGGTCTTGAAACTTCCGCCCGCCCCGAGCGACTTCTCGAGGAATGCTGGCGCTGTCTCGGTCCTGGTGGGCGGGCGGTCTTTGTTGTTCCGAACCGGGCTGGGCTCTGGGCCCGTTCCGACAAGACCCCTTTTGGCTGTGGTCGTCCTTTCAGTCTGCCACAGGTCGAAGATCAGCTGCGCAGCCACCAGTTCACCATCGAACACCACGCGCCTGCGCTCTATCGGCCGCCATCGCAAAAACGCTTCTGGGTCAAAGCGGGCCCCATGGTCGAGCGTGTGGGGCATAAATTGCCTGCCATGTTGGCTGCCGGTGTCTTTCTGGTGGAGGTCTCCAAACAGACCCACCCGCAGAAAGGCCATATGATCAAGAACCGGGTGCGCAGCCCGATCCGGATGCTTGAAGGGCTGTCCAACCCGGTGGCAGATCCCGCCTGATCGCAGATTTTTGCGGTGATTCCCTGCATGACGGCGAAGGCTCCGCTGGTGTACACATGTGTACCGTGCGGGGAATTCTCAGGCGTAACCGCCCGGCCTGCAGCGAAAAAACCTCGCTTGAGAATTCATTTTTTTCCGAAAAGACCAGCGCCCAACCGTCCCGGAATTGTTAAGGTGTTGAATTGCTTGAATAAGTGATTTTGGCGTTTGAAAACCAACCTGTTGCGAGGTGCGCAAGGCTCTGCTACATCCACGCTGATTTCCGTGTCCGGGGCAACCTGGGCAATGCTCACGCCCCCGGATGCCTCGCGCAAGCAAGGCAGATGTACCGGGGCCAAAATAATATCGGAAGGGTGGACGTGTCCGAACCAGCTTCGATTTCCGCAGGCATTGCTGACCGCTATGCCACTGCGATCTTCGAGATCGCCTCCGAGAGCAATTCTCTCGATTCTCTCGAATCCAGCATGAACGATCTGGCCGCCGCTCTGGCGGACAGCGAAGACCTGCAAGCGCTGATCACCTCCCCGGTGATTTCCCGCGAAGAGCAGGGCGCCGCGATTGCTGCGGTTGCTGACAAAATGGGTATCGATGCGACGCTGCGCAATACCCTGTCGCTGATGGCGACCAAACGTCGCCTGTTTGCTGTGCCTGCTCTGATCGAGGCCCTGCGCGCCCGCATTGCAGACGCACGCGGCGAAGTGACCGCCGAGGTCACCTCTGCAAAGGCGCTGACCAAGACACAGAGCGAAAAGCTGGCCAAGACCCTGGCCGCGCGCGTAGGCAAGAAAGTTTCCATCAACGCAATCGTCGATGAAACCATCATCGGTGGTCTGATTGTCAAAGTGGGCTCGAAGATGATCGACAGTTCGCTTCGCTCCAAGCTCAACTCCCTACAGAATGCAATGAAAGAGGTCGGATAAATGGGTATCCAAGCTGCGGAAATTTCCGCGATCCTTAAAGACCAGATCAAGAATTTTGGTCAAGAAGCCGAAGTGGCCGAGATCGGCCGCGTTCTGTCCGTTGGGGACGGTATTGCCCGTGTTCACGGCCTCGATAACGTCCAGGCGGGCGAGATGGTCGAATTCCCCGGTGGCATCATGGGCATGGCGCTGAACCTCGAAAACGACAACGTGGGTGTTGTTATTTTTGGCTCGGACCGTGACATTAAAGAAGGCGACACTGTTAAGCGTACGAACTCCATCGTGGACGTTCCTGCCGGTGACGCCCTGCTGGGTCGCGTTGTTGACGCGCTGGGGAACCCGCTCGACGGCAAAGGCCCGATCGAAGCGGCTGAGCGTAAAGTTGCAGACGTCAAAGCGCCGGGCATCATCCCGCGTAAATCCGTTCACGAACCGATGGCAACCGGCCTGAAGTCCGTTGACGCGATGATCCCGATTGGCCGTGGCCAGCGCGAGCTGATCATTGGGGACCGTCAGACCGGCAAAACCGCCGTTGCTCTGGACGCGATCCTGAACCAGAAATCCTACAACGCAGCCGCAGGCGACGACGAGCACAAGAAGCTTTACTGCATCTATGTTGCTGTGGGTCAGAAGCGCTCCACCGTTGCGCAGCTGGTGAAGAAACTGGAAGAAAACGGCGCGATGGAATATTCCATCGTTGTGGCTGCAACCGCGTCCGACCCGGCGCCGATGCAGTTCCTGGCACCCTACGCTGCGACTGCTATGGCAGAAGCATTCCGCGACAATGGCCGTCACGCTCTGATCATCTATGATGACCTCTCCAAGCAAGCGGTTGCGTATCGCC
>SPLB01000060.1 GCA_004566265.1 Paracoccaceae bacterium
AAACTCAACGGCATCGAGCCACACGCTTATCTGTGCGGCGTGCTCACAGCCATTGCTGGCGGGCACAAACAAAACCACATCAACGAACTGTTGCCTTGGAACTACGCTAAAACCGTGTGATCGGCGCACCGCTTACGGTGCGATGACTAATTAGGCGAAATTTGGCTGGCTGCGCTTGACGGGCATCACAACGGAACCGGGATGGTCGTTTTGTCAGAGCATGCCACCGTCCCGCGCTGGGATGGTGACGAGGAGCGCAACTGCGACTTTCAGGCGGACTGTCATACAACAAGCGGCGAAGGAATCCAATGAGCCCAAAGTGCGTTATGCTGCGCAGCGTACGAATGGCGGTTGGCAGATCATCTTCGAGGTCGAGGATGACCTAAACTCTACCGATCTATTTGTGCTCGCTACGCTTGGCTGGCGTGACCGTATGCCCCAATGCATGCCGCTAGAAGTGCGGTCCCCAGCAGTGCCCAAATGCTGACATGCGCTCCAAGCGCCATGATGTCGATACCGCAGCCAATTGCGATTGCGGCCAATAGTGCGAGCGAAACGGTGGCGACCGGAACGAGCTTAAGGGAGCCCACCAGGCTGAACTGGTAGAGCAATCCAAACAATCCCACCCCAATCAGCGCTGGCGCCGACAACACAATAGTGTCTTTCAGATCAACTGCATCTGTGGTGAAGACAGAGAACAGGAGCAATACCAGCGTCGAGTAGATAAAATACATCACGAGAATTGCATCCGTGCCCTCCGTGCTAGAGATTCTCTTGATCTCGAACAGCGCCAAGGCCCCAAAAAACGCCGAGGCAAGTCCCAGAGACGCTCCTATCAGGCTAACGTCGGCGGAGGGCTGAACGATCATCGCAATTGCCGTTACTGCACCGGCAACATAGAGAAACCTAAAATCGGCCTTCACTTGGCCTATACAGACAGAAATCACATATGAAAAAATAGGCACAGTGTAGGACAGACACAACGCTGTTGACAGGGGGATCATTGAAATGGATCCAAACAAGCATGTAACCGACGAAAATCCCAGCGTCGTTCGCAAAATATGCCTCGACGGCCGGATGTTCCGAAAGTCGAACCCTCTGATCCAAAGCCAAATTGAATACACAAGCGCCGAAATGCCAAACCGCGCCAATAACACCAGTGCTACGGGCAGATGATTACTCAGCTTCACCGCAAACCCCATAAGCGCAAGGCTTATGGGGCACAGGACCATCAGAGCTACCGACTGTTGTCGTTTATCCAATTCGAACATTGTGCTCTTGCCCCCAAAGTTCGAAGATCAACCAGGCCCAAATCGCGTTTCCGAGTTTGTTGGACGGAGCTTTTTGATTGCGCTTCACCATGTCTCGCAGCGCCGCAATGTGGATAATGGGTGCGGTAACGTTCGGGGCCGCGATTGTATCCATGAGTAGGTCATACACGGGAAAACCGGGCTGGAACATCCCTGCGATTGGCAACAGGAACGGCTGTTTGGGTCTGTTTATGATGCTGACAGGCAGCACCTTTGATCCAGCACGATAGATCGGAGCCTTTCTTCGGCCAGACCCGATGAGGTCACAGTCATTTGCCCAGAGTGCATGGCGATAGACCGACGGTAAGCAGAACGGTACCCTTGCCTCAACAGAATGCGCCATACTTAGCGCGTCAACTCGGTGTAAAATGTAGTACGGTAGCCGGTGACGTGCTTCGAAGTGCAGAACCTTTCGGATCAGGCTCTCACCGGGCAGGCTGTGCAGAAATTCGGAAAACTCATCATCAATTCGGCTGTTGCGCGCGTTATTCTTGAGAAGGGTCGCTCTTAAATCAGGCTTGATAGCTGACAAATCCGACATATAAGCATTCACCGCCGCACCGTCACCGTTGCTCTCTGCGATGTTATACATGCGTTCATACCCGCCGAAGAAGTCGTCAGCACCTTCTCCCACCAAAGCAACTTTGAACCCTGTCTTGCCGATGGCCTCGTAGAGCGCAAAGGTGCTAAGACAGTGCGCGGCTGCGTTTGGTTGGCTCAATGCTCGGCACATTGCCTGAATTTGCTCGGGAAAACGGTCGTGTCTTACCGTCACCTGCTGATAGTTAAACCCAGATGCGTTTGCGACCTCCCGTGCGAAGGCGGTTTCGTCTTCCTTCCAGTTGCCTTGATACCATACGTTATAAGCATGGGTCATTCTCGGATCTTTGGAGGCTAGCGTTGCGACCAGACTTGAATCGAGGCCGCCAGATAGTGTCGTGCAGACCGGTACATCTGTCATCAGCGTTTTCTGGACACCGTGTTGAAAATCGCGCTCGAAGCTTTGCATGGCCGCGTGGCCATCATCAAATTGTGACGCTTTCGGAGTGTACTCGGTGACTTCTGCTTTGCCTTTTCGGAATGTCAGAAACGTTCCGGGTTCCAATGCTTTAATGCCTGGGAAAATGGTCTGTCGGCCCAATATCGCACGATAAGCGCCATAACGGTCGAATGCGTTAGCCGGAATCTCCCTATCGTTGTCGTAAAAGTTGGGCAGGCCCTCGATTTCAGACGCAAAGCCCAATGTATCTTTCCTTTGCAGATAATAAACCGGCTTGATTGCGCAACTGTCCGTATAAAGGTGGAGTGCGGGAGACTCGCGAACGTCCATAATGGCAATCGAGAACATTCCTTCAAGGTGGCGGACAAAGTCAGGACCAAATTTTTGGAAGAGTGGGAGTATGATTTCTCCGTCAGCGCCCGACGATGACAGAGAGATTCCAAACTGACTCGCCAAGTCCCTGTAATTGTAGATTTCTCCAACAAACAAACCCTGTACGCCAGGGGAGGTATAGGGTTGGCTTCCGTTCAAAACGCCGTTGATCGCCAAGCGCGTATGACCCAATACCCAGCCTTTCCCCCAGCGGAGATTCTGCTCATCTGGCCCGCCAGGAACGAGCCGGTGCATGGCTGAAAGGGGCGAGTAGCCATCATCTGTTCCCAATACACCAAACATTCTACACATATGAAAATCCTCAAACTATGAATTTCAATGATCACGTAATGCTGCAGTAAGAGGCTTATTTGGAAAAAATAACCTTAAATCCGCATGCGCCGGATATTGTAACTCGAGCCCAAAAGCAACCTTAAGATGCATATGAACATCCTAATCATTGAACGATTTTGGCCCTCGCTCCACTAGATGGTTCAGCGTTTTTGGAAATTTGAGGTTTCCGCAAGTAAAGGTAGGAGGCTACACATGCTCGTTTCAGCTCAACAACTAGCGAACAAAATTAGGCAGGTGTTTGATAGTTCTAATTTTCGCATACCAGAACC
>SPLB01000344.1 GCA_004566265.1 Paracoccaceae bacterium
AGATGGTTGAGGTCCGCGAGGATGCGGGTCAGTCCGTGTTGATTACGGGCTGAGCCAAGCCTGCAAAAATGGCTTCAGCGCGGCCTTTGGGTCGCGCAGATCGTGTTCCATGCAGAAACTAATGGCGAGCACATGGGCGAGAAAAGCCTCAAGCCCTTCGGCAAGGAGCTCAGGCTCCAGACCTTTGCGGACAAGACCCGCAGCCTGCATCTGGGACAACCAGATTTTGCCCAATTCACAGCGGCGGATAAAGGACTGGGCGATCACCTCGTCTGTCTGTGCCCCGATCGCGCCTGAATAGCGCAGCAAAATATCGAAGATCATCCGGTCCTGCGCGACAAAGTCGATGTGGACATTTAGCCGATCGGTTAGATCCTCAATCGATTCGGGCATGCCGAGCCCCTGGATCTGGTCCAATTGCCCCATAACTTCGGTCCCGATCAGCACCGCAAGCATTCCGTCCTTGTCGCCAAAGTGAGAAAACAGCGTGCCCTTTGCCACGCCTGCCCGGGCCACGACATCTTCGACGCGAAGGCCGCTATAACCTTGCTCTGACACGATTTCCCCCGCGACTTCCAGAAGTTTGGCGCGGGTTTCAAGGCGTCGTTTCTGTGGGGCGCGTGACATGACATCTCCGTGAATTTATGACCGTGGTCAAAAATAATAATTGACCGAAGTCATTTTAATTGGCCATAAAGTGACCAAGGTCAAATTATCAATCTGGAGCCCGTCATGTCTATCAAGAAAATCGTACTGATTAATGGCCACCCTGGTCAGTCATCGCTGAATAAATCGCTTGCTGAAACCTATCGCCAAAGCGCTGCGGCGCGCGGCCATCAGGTGCGCTATCACGATATCTCCGCCATGGAGTTCGATATAGACTACGGCCATAGCGGCTATACGAACATCAAACCGCTTGAGCCCGCGCTAGAGGCATTTATTTCCGATCTGGAATGGGCAGAGCATGTGGTTGTGACCACGCCCTTATGGTGGGGCGCAATGCCTGCTAAGCTGAAAGGGGCCTTTGACCGTGCGCTGCTTCCTGGGCGTGCGTTTGATACACGCAACACCAATGCCGTGGGTATTCCGGCGCCAATGCTGAAAGGCAAAACGGCGCGTGTCCTTCTGACCGCTGACACGCCTGCGTTCTTTCTGTGGCTCATGTACGGCAATGCGATCAAGAAAATCTTCTCGCGTCAGATCCTTGGATTTGTCGGCATAAAGCCAACGCGCTTCACCTCTTTTGCACCGGCGAGCCATGCGGATGAAAAGAAGGTCCAAACCTGGCGTGAAAAGGTTGCGCAACTTGGTGCCGAGGCGGCCTGATCCCGGCCCGATTCTGGTAAGAAAAATGGGGGCTTGCGCGTGACAAGCCCCCGCTTTCGGCGTATAAAATCCGAAAGCAAATTTAGGAAGGCGTGAATGTCCGAAAACGAGCAGTCCCCGGCAGAATATGGCGCAGATTCCATCAAAGTTCTCAAGGGGTTGGAGGCGGTTCGCAAACGCCCTGGTATGTACATTGGTGACACCGATGACGGCTCGGGTCTCCATCACATGGTCTACGAGGTTGTCGACAACGGCATCGATGAAGCGCTGGCAGGCCATGCGGACGCAGTTAACGTCACCATTCACGCAGATTCTTCGATCTCTGTCAGCGATAATGGCCGCGGCATTCCTGTGGATATTCACCCGGAAGAAGGCGTCTCTGCGGCCGAGGTCATCATGACCCAGCTGCACGCGGGTGGCAAGTTCGACAGCAACTCCTACAAAGTGTCTGGCGGTCTGCACGGCGTTGGTGTGTCCGTTGTGAACGCGTTGTCCGATTGGCTAGAGCTGCGCATCTGGCGCGATGGCAAAGAACACATTGCGCGTTTTGAACGCGGCGACACAGCCAAGCATCTCGAAGTGGTTGGCGATTGTGGTGATCGGACTGGCACCGAGGTCCGTTTTCTTGCGTCGACCGACACCTTCTCGAATCTGGAATATTCCTATGACACGCTGGAAAAGCGCCTGCGCGAGCTGGCGTTTCTGAATTCTGGTGTTCGGATCATTCTGGCGGATGAACGCCCGGCCGAGCGGCTCGAGGTGGAGCTGTTCTATGAAGGCGGCGTCAACGAGTTTGTCAAATACCTCGATCGTTCCAAAAGCCCCGTCATGGAAGCGCCGATCTACATCAAAGGCGAGAAAGACGACATTGGCGTCGAAATCGCCATGTGGTGGAACGACAGCTATCACGAAACTGTGCTACCGTTCACCAACAATATTCCCCAACGCGATGGCGGCACCCATATTGCAGGCTTCCGTGGAGCGCTGACCCGGACCATTAACAACTACGCGCAGTCCTCGGGCATTGCGAAGAAAGAGAAGGTCAACTTCACCGGGGATGATGCGCGTGAAGGCCTGACCTGTGTCCTGTCCGTAAAGGTGCCGGATCCGAAATTCTCTTCCCAGACCAAAGACAAGCTGGTTTCATCCGAGGTTCGTCCGGTCGTCGAGAGCTTGATGAACGAAAAGCTGGCCGAATGGTTCGAGGAAAACCCGAACGTCGCCAAACAGGTTGTCGGAAAAATCATTGAAGCCGCATTGGCGCGTGAGGCCGCACGCAAAGCCCGCGAGCTGACCCGCCGCAAAACCGCCATGGATGTGAATTTCCTTGCCGGAAAGCTAAAAGACTGTTCCGAGAAAGATCCCTCCAAAACCGAAGTCTTCCTCGTCGAGGGGGACTCGGCTGGCGGCTCTGCGCAAACCGGTCGGGACCGACTAACCCAAGCAATCCTGCCGCTGCGCGGTAAGATCCTCAACGTTGAGCGTGCGCGTTTTGACCGGATGCTGTCCTCTCAGGAAATCGGCAACCTTGTTATGGCGCTTGGCACGGGCATTGGCAGGGACGAGTTTGACATCAAAAAGCTGAGGTACCACAAGATTGTCATCATGACCGATGCGGACGTCGATGGCGCGCACATTCGGACGCTTTTGTTAACCTTCTTCTATCGGCAAATGCCAGAGCTGATTGAGGGCGGGTATCTTTATATCGCGCAGCCGCCGCTCTACAAGGTGTCGCGCGGGAAATCCGAAGTCTACCTTAAGGACCAAAATGCGTTGGATGATTATTTGATCAACCAAGGTGTTGATGGCGCCGTGCTGCGCCTTGGCAACGGATCTGAGATCGCAGGTGCCGACCTGACCCGCATCGTCGAAGAGGCGCGCCAACTCAAGAGAGTACTGGATGCTTTCCCGACGCATTACCCGCGCCACATTCTGGAACAAGCTGCCGTCGCCGGAGCCTTCGTGCCCGGTGCAGTGGACAGCGACCTGCAAGGTGTCGCAGATAAGGTTGCACAACGTCTGGACCTGATCGCGCTGGAATACGAACGCGGCTGGCGTGGTCGTATCACGCAAGATCACGGCATTCGACTGTCCCGGATTTTGCGCGGCGTTGAAGAGTTACGCACGCTGGACGGCCCCATGCTGCGTTCGGGTGAAGCGCGCAAAACGGGCAGCTTCACTGCGTCTCTGCAAGAGATCTATGGTTCTACCGCTGTGCTGCAGCGCAAAGACCGCAGCCAGATGATCCATGGGCC
>SPLB01000345.1 GCA_004566265.1 Paracoccaceae bacterium
GCGCTGGTTTGGGATTGGTGCGCATTTGGCAACAGAAGGCACAGGGTGAAAGTCAGCAACACTAAAAGGACGTAAAGTGGTGCCGTGTCACGGGAATGTCACGCGCCTTCAAAACCTCTTCCCAGGCTTTGCCCGGCGGTTGCACCGCAGGCGGCAGATTGTGGCGTGTTCCGGGTTTGGTGTGAATGGTGGTGCGGGTCGAGAAATCCCACCGCGTTGTCAGAGCGATACGCTCAATTTCTGCGATGAGAATGTGGCCTTCGCTGCGCGGACAAGACCAAGCCAGATGGTCGTTGTCTAGAACCAGCTCTGCCCTTGGGTTTTGGATAATCTCCCAAAGCGCAGGCAGAGCGGGCAGTGTCAGAAACCCCAGAACCCACCATGTTGCCCCCATAACCATCCAAAGCACGGCAAGTAGCAGGAGCCATGCGCCAAGCCCCAAGAGCGCCGCCAGCGACCGGGCATCGCCTTGATAGGTAAAGGGCGGCAGGTCCGCCCCTGGTTGTTCGTTCAGGTCAGGGTCAGTTTTATCAGGCATCGAGAATACGGCTCACCATTTCATTGGTATCGCGGCTGAGGCCTTCGGTGGACAGAATGCGCTCCAACTCGACACGCATTGTCGCCTGACGCGCACTGTCGTAGCGTTTCCAGGTTTGGAAAGCTGCGCACATACGCGCCGTGGTTTGCGGGTTGAGCGCATCGAGCGCGATTAGTTTTTCCGCAAGCAGCTGATAGCCAGCGCCGCTTGCCTGATGGAACCCCGCATGATGGCCCGCCAGCGCGCCCATCACGGCGCGGAAACGATTGGGGTTCTTGATGTCAAACAGGGTATGGTGGCACAGCGCGCGCGCAGTGTCTGCTGCAGCCTCGGGACGGGCCATGGACACTTGCAAGGCAAACCATTTGTCCATCACCAGACGATCGTCTTTCCACTGTTCGAAGAACGCGGCGGATTGGTCCGCGCCTTTTTCGATCCGCAACAGACAGGCAAGTGCAGAAAGCTGCAGCGTCATATTGTCGGCAGCTTCATACTGTTTGGCAGCGGCTTCACCCCCATCAGTGCGCGACAACAAGCCAAGGATCGCGGCGTTCAACGCGCGTTTTCCGGCCCCCTCTGCATCCGGGACATAAGGCCCATCAACGGTTGTTGCCGCATAGAGGCGCGGCAGGCTGTCGGCCATGGCCTGCGCCAAGGTCTGCGAAAATGTCTCGGCTGCGTCGTGAATGGCGTCTGGATCGGGCGTGGTGCCTGCGTCATGCAGGGCCTGTGCGATCTCAGATTGGCTCGGCGGGGACAGCACCAGCGCCCGGAAGGCCGCATCCAGCGTGTCATCGCGCACCAGCGACATCAGCGCCTCCAGATAGGCTGCATCAGGGGCAGCCCCGTGGGTGATCATGGCGATCCGTGCCTCGCGCGCCAAAGCCCGCCCGGCTTCCCAGCGGTTGAAGGGGTCGGTGTCATGGGCCAGCAAAAAGGTGCGTTCTGTTGCCGATGTCTCGCGTTCCAGCACCACAGGCGCGGAAAATTCGCGCAAGATCGAGGGGATGGGGCGTGCGTTCAGCCCTTCAAAGGTAAAGCTCTGCTCGGCCTCGGTCATTTCCAGTACGGTGGTCGGGACAATTTCCTTCCCCGCATCGTTCAACAGACCCACTGCAATCGGGATCACACGCGGGTTTTTGACATTCTGACCGGGTGTTGGGGCAATAGACTGCCGGAATGTCAGCGTGAAGCTGCCATCTTTATAGGTGTCCCGCACGTTGAGGCGCGGTGTGCCCGCGTCAGAATACCAGCGTTTGAACTGGCTCATATCGCGTCCGGTGGCGTCTTCGAACACTTTGAGCCAGTCCTCAATGGTGCAAGCCTGACCGTCGTGGCGTTCAAAGTACAGGTCAAGCGCCTTGTAGTAGGCCTCATCGCCCACAAGGCGCTTTAGCATGCCAATGACTTCGGCACCTTTTTCATAGACGGTCGCCGTGTAAAAGTTGTTGATTTCCTGGAATTCCTCCGGGCGCGGCGGGTGCGCCAGTGGCCCGCTGTCTTCGGGGAACTGCCGCGCGCGCAGGTCGATCACATCCGTGATCCGTTTGACGGGCTCAGAGCGCATGTCCGCAGTGAACTGTGCATCGCGGTAGACGGTCAGCCCTTCCTTCAGACAGAGCTGGAACCAATCCCGGCAAGTGATCCGGTTCCCGGTCCAGTTGTGAAAATACTCATGGGCAATGATCGCTTCGATACGTTCGAAATTCATATCTGTGGAGGTCTCGGGACTTGCCAGAACGCAAGAAGAGTTGAAAATGTTCAACCCTTTGTTTTCCATCGCCCCCATGTTGAAGTCATCTACAGCGACAATATTAAACACGTCTAGGTCGTATTCACGACCGTAGACCTCTTCGTCCCAGGTCATGGATTTCTTCAAGGCTTCCATGCCAAAGGCGCATTTGTTTTCATCGCCGGGGCGGACCCAGATATTCAATTCCACATCCTTGCCCGAAGCCGTGGTAAAGCGATCCGGGTGATTGATCAAATCGCCCGCGACCAGTGCAAACAGATAGGCGGGTTTGGGCCAGGGATCGTGCCATTCAGCAAAGCCGTCGCCGGTTGCGACCGGGTTGCCATTGGACAGCAGCACCGGTTCTGCCCCTTCAATCCGCACGTTGAATGTGGACATTACATCTGGGCGATCCGGGTAGTAGGTTATTTTTCGAAACCCTTCCGCCTCGCATTGGGTGCAATACATACCGTTTGACATATACAGCCCCTCGAGCGCGGTATTGGCGGCTGGGTTTATCAGGACCTCCGCCTCCCAGGTGAAGGGTTGATCTGGCACATCGTCACATTGCAGACCGCCGTCAATCAGGCGCGGTTCGACAGGTGTGCCGTCAATTTTTGCTGACAGCAATTCCAGCTGTTCACCATGGAGAAAAAAGCGTGAATCGGCAGCGCCCTGGCGCGGCGCAAAGCGGATCTTGGAAAAAACACGGGTGGCTTCGGGGGCCAGTTGGAAGGTCAGTTCCACACGTTCGACCTCAAAGCCAAAGGGCGTGTAATCCTTGAGGTAAAAGGTCTTTGGTGCGGTGGCTGGGTTTGCGTTTTTCATCGCGCCTCTTCCTGACGTGGCTCAGTTGTTCCAAAAGTAGTGGTAGGATGCGCCTCGACGTGCGGCAAGGAAAAGCGCAAGGAAAAAGCGCAATCTCTGGGATTATTTGAAACAGCTGCGGAAAAATTGGTAAGAACTTTTGACCGCCATTGTTGCCGATAGGAAACTTTTCCGCTATCTGGGCAACGAACTGGATCTACAGGAGGCAAAGATGCGGGATCTTCACGGGATGAAAGTGGCAGCGGAACTGGCGGAGTTTGTTGAGGCGAAGGCCCTGCCGGGCACTGGCGTGACGGCGGATGCTTTCTGGGCCGGGCTTTCAGGCCTTGTGAATGGGCTTGGCGATGAGAACCGCCGACTTCTGGCCAAACGCGCTGACATTCAGGGGCAGATCGACGCCTGGCATGTGGCCCGCAAAGGGCAGCCCTGGGATGCTGACGCCTATCAGGCCTTTCTGCGTGAGATCGGCTACATACAGTCCGAGGGCGCGGATTTCGAGATCGACACCGCCAATGTTGACGACGAGATAGCCCATGTCCCGGGACCGCAGCTGGTTGTGCCAATCACCAATGCCCGTTTTGCCTTGAACGCAGCAAACGCGCGGTGGGGCAGCCTTTATGATGCGCTTTATGGCACTGATGCCATGGGAGATTTGCCAACGGGCAAAGGCTATGACGAGGCACGCGGCGACCGGGTTATTGCATGGGGCCGTTCTTTCTTGGATGAGACGTTCCCACTGGACGCAGGGTCGTGGGAAGAGGTCACCGCACTCGCAGTGGTCGGCGGTGCCCTGAGCCCGGCGCTGAAAGACGTGGCACAATTTGCGGGGCACGTAGGACCCGCCGCGGTACCGAACCGCGTGCTGCTGAAAAACAATGGCCTGCACGTGATTGTCGAAATCGACCCCAATGGTCAGATTGGCGGCACAGATAAGGCGGGCATCAACGACATCACCATGGAGTCAGCGCTCTCAACCATTATGGACTGTGAAGATTCCGTTGCTTGTGTCGATGCCGAAGACAAAGTTGTGGCGTACTCTAATTGGCTGGGTCTGATGAAGCGCGACCTAGCAGAAGAGGTCACTAAGGGCGGCAAGACCTTCACCCGCGTTCTGAACGATGATGTGTCCTATATGACACCGGCGGGCGAAGCCGCGACCCTTAAGGGGCGATCTTTGCTGTTGGTTCGCAATGTTGGACATCTGATGACGAATCCCGCCGTGCTCGACAGCGAAGGTCGCGAAGCAGGCGAGGGCTTTCTTGATGCGATGATCACTGTGTTAATCGCCATGCACGACCTTCAGGCGGACGGCGGCAATTCGCTGAATGGGTCGGTTTATGTGGTGAAGCCGAAAATGCATGGTCCGGAAGAGGTCGCTTTTGCGGTCAAAATTTTCGATCATGTCGAGGACGCTCTGGGTCTGCCGCGAAATACGGTCAAACTTGGCATTATGGACGAAGAGCGTCGCACCTCTGTCAACCTCCGGGAATGTATCCGCGCTGCAAAGTCCCGCGTGGCATTTATCAATACCGGGTTCCTTGACCGCACCGGCGATGAGATCCACACCTCTATGGAGGCGGGCGCAATGGTGCCAAAGGGCGTGATGAAATCCACCCCTTGGATTGCCTCTTATGAGGATCGCAATGTCGATATCGGCCTGGCCTGTGGCTTGAAAGGTCGCGCGCAGATTGGCAAAGGTATGTGGGCGATCCCGGATCGCATGGGGGAAATGCTGGACGCGAAAATCGGCCACCCGAAATCTGGCGCAACCTGTGCCTGGGTTCCGTCGCCCACCGCTGCAACTCTGCACGCAACCCACTATCACGGCGTCAACGTACATGCGGTTCAGGACAGTCTGAAAGCGGGCGGAGCCCGCGGTACGCTCAGTGATCTTTTGACCGTGCCGATTATGCAGGGTGAGACCCTCTCGCCCGAGGAAATCACCCGCGAGGTCGAAAACAACGCCCAGGGTATTCTTGGCTATGTCGTGCGATGGGTTGATCAGGGTGTTGGATGTTCCAAGGTGCCAGACATAAACGATGTGGGCCTCATGGAGGACCGAGCGACCTGTCGGATCTCGTCCCAGGCGCTTGCCAACTGGCTGCATCACGGTGTTGTCAGCGAAGAGGACGTGATGGCCGCAATGCAGAAAATGGCCGCTGTTGTGGACGCGCAGAATGCGTCCGACGCGTCTTACGCGGCAATGGCGCCGGGCTTTGATGGCGTTGCTTTTCAGGCCGCTTGCGATCTTGTGTTCAAGGGGCGCATTCAGCCCTCGGGCTATACAGAGCCGGTTCTGCATGCGCGTCGCCTTGAGCTAAAGGCTCAATAAAACTTTCACTTTGGCCGGGTGAACATTCCGGCCTTTTCGGTTTTTAAAACACACATCGAAAATCAATTGGAGGAGCTCCTCATGACTCTCACTCTGGATAAGGCGCGCAATATGATTGCCGCTACCCGCGCCAAGGGGCGCGAAATGGGGCTGAAACCCCTGTCGGTTGCCGTCCTTGACGCTGGCGGCCATGTGCTTGCTTTTGAACGCGAAGACGGCGCAAGCCCAGGCCGTTTTGCCATTGCAAAGGGTAAGGCGTATGGCGCGGTGATGCTGGGCATGTCCGGCTCTGCTCAGATGGCGCGTGCAGAGCAGCAAGCCTATTTTATGGCAGCTGTAAACGGCGTTTATGGTGGCCAAGTTGTTCCTGTGCCCGGCGGCATTTTGTTGCGCGACACATCCGGTTCGGTGATCGGCGCGTTGGGCGTGACCGGCGACACATCAGATAATGACGCAGAAGCCGGGAAAGCCGGCGCCGAGGCCGTCGGCATCACGGCAGAGATCTAATCCGCCCAAAACTCGGGTGTTGCAGACGCACATAGTTTGTGCGTCTGTGCACAGGTGCCTGCGCCAGCCTTGGGAATTGCGCGCACACCTGTCGATATCTAGTCTCCCCCAAACCTTGAACACTAGACGGAGACCAGACGTGCGGCCTAAAATCGGTATCATCGGCAATTCTTACCTTGTGAATGACGAATACCTCGCCCATGCCGGCGGGACCATGAACTCCGAGGCCATTGCCGAAGTTTGCGGGTGTATGCCTTTGTTGATCCCATCCGATCCGCGTTTTGTTTCGGTCGAAGAACTGCTCGAGAGTTTTGATGGTTTTCTGCTGACAGGCGGCCGTCCAAATGTGCATCCAAGCGAATA
>SPLB01000346.1 GCA_004566265.1 Paracoccaceae bacterium
CGCCTCAATGGCGTGTAACGCTTTCAACACCTCGGCTGGTGCGCGTGTTGATTCGACCGAAACGGCACCGTTGACGTAGTCGGGACCCGCTCCGGCCGGGAAGCACGGCGTTTCATAAAATCTAGACACGGCGGTGACACGCAGCCCTTCAGGCGCGAAGTACCGCAGTGAAGATTGCAAGGTCACCAACGAGGGTGCACCGTTAAAACTTAAGTTGCCACCGAGAGCGACGTGGTATTTCCACCGGTTTTCGGCCATCGTTGACCCCAATTCCTATTTCGCAGTGCCTTGCGGCGGGAACCAAATAATCTAAATTAGTCTCACGCGCCAACAGCATTATTTCCGGACCACTCACCATTCAGGAAGTCGTTGGGCGACTACACCAGAAGGATACATTTTAATGTTTTACAAGGACGAACGGCTTGCGCTGTTCATAGACGGCTCTAATCTTTATGCATCTGCGAAAGCGTTGGGTTTCGACATTGACTACAAGCTTCTTCGGCAAGAATTTATGCGTCGTGGCAAATTGCTTAGAGCGTTCTATTACACCGCTCTACTCGAAAACGACGAGTATTCTCCCATCCGCCCGCTTGTCGACTGGTTGAACTACAACGGTTTTACCATGGTCACAAAGCCAGCCAAAGAGTATACGGACAGCATGGGTCGGCGCAAAGTCAAGGGAAACATGGACATCGAGCTCAGCGTTGATGCTATGGAACTTGCTCCGCGCGTAGACCACATTGTGTTGTTCTCCGGAGATGGCGACTTCCGCCCGTTGGTTGCAAGCCTGCAGCGTCAGGGCGTGCGCGTTTCTGTGGTGTCCACGATCCGCAGCCAGCCGCCCATGATCTCCGACGAACTGCGTCGTCAGGCGGATAACTTCATCGAACTGGAAGAACTTCGTGATGTGATCGGACGCCCGCCGCGGGACATCTCGGACGAAGAACGACCAGTCGGCGCGCCAGTCTGAGACCTGACACCAGTCTTAGACCTAACAAATCTGTGCCGCTTGTGGTCAGTGACTGGATCAGTGCGCCCACATAGGATGCCATTCCGGAACCAAGGATGAAAAGCTCCCGGTGCGTCAGTATCGGGAGCTTCTTTGTTGCGCTCGGCACATCGGGGCCGCAAGGCTGGACCTGAACGGCCAAACATCTTACCTCTGCCCACACAACACCAACTGCCCTACCCTCAGATAGAGGCCTGCCATGACAACACAGACCACTCGCTCGCCCCTGGTTCTATATTTGGCAGCCCCGCGCGGTTTTTGCGCTGGGGTTGACCGCGCCATTAAGATTGTCGAAATGGCGCTGGAAAAATGGGGCGCCCCGGTCTACGTGCGCCACGAGATCGTACACAATAAATTCGTTGTCGACGGGTTGCGCGACAAAGGCGCTGTGTTTGTCGAAGAGCTGGAAGAATGCCCCGATGACCGCCCGGTGATCTTTTCCGCGCATGGCGTACCCAAAGCCGTTCCCGCAGCGGCCGACGCCCGCAATATGGTCTACGTCGACGCAACCTGCCCGCTGGTGTCCAAAGTGCACATAGAGGCCGAACGCCACGCCGAAGCGGGTTTGCAGATGATCATGATCGGCCACAAAGGGCACCCCGAAACCGTGGGCACCATGGGCCAATTGCCCGAAGGCGAAGTCCTGCTGGTCGAAACTGTCGAAGATGTCGCCCATGTGGATGTGCGCGATCCGGAACGTCTGGCTTTTGTGACACAGACCACCCTGTCGGTCGATGACACTCGCGACATTGTCGCCGCACTGAACGCACGTTTTCCCGCAATTGTCGGCCCCCACAAAGAAGACATCTGTTACGCCACCACCAACCGCCAGGAAGCGGTGAAAGCCGTGGCTCCGAAAGCCGATGCCATGCTGGTCGTGGGCGCGCCGAATTCATCAAACTCCCGCCGTTTGGTCGAGGTTGGCGCGAAAGCAGGCTGCAGCTACGCCCAACTTGTGCAACGTGCTACCGACATTGACTGGCGTGCCCTGGAGGGGATCAAATCCGTGGCCATCACCGCCGGCGCCTCGGCCCCGGAACTGCTGGTCAATGAGGTTATCGACGCCTTTCGCGATCGCTACGATGTCACGGTCGACGTCGTCGAAACCGCTGTTGAACGCGTAGAGTTCAAAGTGCCCCGCGTGCTGCGCCAACCGGCCTTAGGCAACAGCAATCTCTAGCGCCTTCGACAAGTCCCCGACAGGGCGCATTCAGATACTATCTCACCAAGGATTTCCAGCTCATGATTTCACTGCAGTTTCTCGCCACCGCTTTGGTGGTCTGTATTATCCCCGGAACCGGCGTGCTTTACACGCTGGCAATCGCATTGGGTCAGGGGCGTCGTGCAAGCGCCTGGGCTGCTTTGGGTTGCACCATTGGGATTGTGCCGCATCTGCTGGCCGCAATCTTTGGCCTTGCGGCAGTTCTGCATTCCTCTGCGCTGCTGTTTAACTTGGTGAAATGGGCGGGGATCGCGTACCTTCTGTTTCTCGCTTATCAGGCGGTGAGAGAGGGCGGCACGTTGGCCATCCGCGCCGAACGCAAGGTCAGCAGCGGCTGGGACATTGGACGGCGCGCCGCGCTGATCAATGTGCTGAACCCCAAGCTTTCAGCGTTCTTCCTTGCGCTTTTGCCACCCTTTCTGTCTGGCACTCCGGCCACTGCCACCACAGAGATGGCGACCCTTGGGGCTGTATTCATGGCGCTGACCTTTGTTGTTTTCGTGGCCTATGGTCTTTTCGCCGCGCAGGCGCGCGACTGGCTCCTGAACTCTGATCGCATCCGCCGCTGGCTGAACCGCAGCTTTGCAGCGCTTTTTGCAGCTCTTGCCGCGCGGCTGGCCATGGAGCGCGCCTAATGTTTGTTCGCATCAGCCAGATACCACTAGGGGCGTTGGCGCTTGGCCTTGCTGGTGTTTTGCCATTTGCA
>SPLB01000347.1 GCA_004566265.1 Paracoccaceae bacterium
ACTAATCTGGGTGTGGGCATCCACAACCGATATAATGCCAATGATCAGAATAGCCCCGACGGTAATCTCGGTCAGGCTGTTGAGGAAAAACCGGGCAAAGATTGCATCAACCCAGGTTACGGCCGGATATCTCAGCAGGGCCGCTGAAAATGGGATTGCTGAAGAAATTGTATTTGAGAGTCTGTTGTACAGGCCAAAAGGCAGATAGCCCGTGGCGTAAAACAGCAGAAAGCTGGTGCCCAGGGATGGGGTATGCACCACAAGGGAAAACCCGATTGCCAGCAGCAGGATCGCGGCCGTGGGTTCGGCAACCGCCCAGACATAGCCACCGGGGGTGCGGCCATAGCGTGTCGACATTTCCCGGAGCATGAGCGCCACAACCGTCCGCAAGGTGGCAAACTGCCGTATGCTGCTGCTGCGGGGGCGCTGCGGCTGTGCAAAGGCCATTGGCGTCTCTGGCGCGTGCGCCATGTTTGCAGCCTTTGGGTGTTGTTGCGTTGCGGGAGAAGATGAAAGCTTGGGCATCGGGTGTATTGGTATAGATTGAAATGGATAAGACTGTATCCGGGCATTCAGGTGCTGCCCCGAGGGTGAGATTTGTGGCTTGTGGTGGCGTGCTGATAAGGTGATACACTAGCAAGACAGCGGATGACAAAGGCAAAAGGGTCTGGTTTCCAGGACGGCCCCCGAACAGCTCACAAAGAGGAGTGGGGCGGGACACCCGGTTTTGGAGACACGGGCCTTGAAAGACGAGCAAATGGCACGAGACACGATAGATGATGTCAAGAAAGGGCAGGCAGCTGACGCGGCGCATAACGGGGCTGAGCAACCGTCCTCTGGCCCTATAACATCTTCCGCCCCTGCCGCCGCGCAGCCCTTGTCGGCTGAGCAGAAAAACGCCGAGGGAAGACCAGCAAAACAGCCCGCAGCGGGGGGCGCTGAGCAGCCCAAAAAGCCAAACCCCTTGTGGCAGGCCCGCCAGCAGCTCAAGGCGGCACAGCTCCAGGTTGAGAAGCTGCAGGCACAGATTGATGACATGCCAATCTATCCGGTAGCCCGCCCGGCACAGATGCGGCGGCGGCATTGGGGGGTGGTGGCCAGTTTTGTGCTGATGGTGCTGGCGCCGCTGGTTGCGGTGATCCTCTACCTGCTGGTGCTGGCTCAGGATCAATATATCTCGAGGGTTGGCTTTGTTGTGCGCAGTCAGGAGGCGGCGTCGGGTTCGGAGTTCCTGGGGGGGCTGGGCGGTCTGTTGGCCAGCGGCGGCAGCGCGTCGGACAGTGATGTGCTGTATGCCTTTCTCAATAGCGAGGAGATGGCAAGCGCGGTGGAAGACCGGGTCGGGCTGCGGGCGCATTTTTCGGCGCGCTGGCCAGGGGATTGGGCCTTTGCGCTCTGGCCGGGTGCCACGATGGAAGATCTGACCTGGTATTGGCAGCGCATTCTGGGCGTCTCCTATGACAGTTCCTCAGGTCTTATTGAGGTGCAGGCCACAGCCTATACGCCCGAGATGTCCCGGCAGATTACCACAGCAGTGGTGGAAGAAGCGCAGGCGCGACTGAATGATCTCAACAGTCAGGCGCGCGCAGATGCAATTGGCTATGCCAGTGCTGATCTGGAGGAAAACCTGAAGCGGCTGAAAACCGCCCGCGAGGCCATGGTGGAATTTCGTGGCCGGACCCGTATTGTGGATCCGGTGGCCGATCTGGAAGGGCGTATGGTGGTGATGACCACGCTGCAGCAGCAATTGGCCGAGGCGCTGATCTCCCATAATGTGCTGCGTGATACCTTGCCTGCCAATGACCCGCGCGTCAAAAATGCCAGTCATCTGATCGAGGTGATCCGCAAACAGATCAACAGCGAGCGGGAGACCTTTGCCTCAGATACAACCCTGTCCGGCGAGGTGGGACAGGATTACCCGGCCCTGATTGCAGAGTTCGAGCGTTTGGCGGTAGATCTGAAATTTGCCGAGGAGACCTATCGCGTGGCGCTAGCAGCGCTGGAAATGGCCCAGGCAGATGCCGCGCGCCAAAGCCTGTATCTGGCGACCTATATCAAGCCAAGCGAGGCTCAGTCTTCGGAATACCCGGATCGGTTTGTGATTGTTGGGCTGACCGCGCTGATTGTGCTGATGGTCTGGTCGATTGCCACGATGATCTATTATTCGATCCGCGACCGCAGCTGATGAACCCGGCTGATAGGATGCAGCTCTCCCGTTTCAGAGGCACATCATGATCCGTTTTGAAAATCTGACCAAGAGCTTCTGGATCCGTGGCGAACGCAAGATTGTAATCGACAATCTCAATTTGACTTTGCCAACCGGGAGATCCCTGGCGTTGCTGGGTCGCAATGGGGCCGGGAAATCGACCTTGCTTGAGGTGATTTCAGGCATTCAGCGCGCGGATCATGGGCAGGTCGTCTCAGACGGCAGCATGTCCTGGCCGGTGGGGCTGGGGGGAGCGTTCCATAGGGATCTGTCGGGGGCGGAAAACGTGCGCTTTGTGGCCCGAATCTATGGGGTAGATACCGATGATCTAGTGACCTTTGTCGAAAACTTCGCCGAACTGGGGCCGCTGTATTATTCGCCGATGCGCACCTACTCCCAGGGGATGCGGTCGCGGCTGACTTTCGGGGCTTCGATGGGGATCAAGTTTGATACCTATCTGGTGGATGAGGTCACGGCGGTGGGCGACAAAGCGTTTCGCGACAAGAGCCGGGCGCTGTTTGCCGACCGGATGCGCCATTCCAGCGCCATCATGGTCAATCACAATATGGCCGAGGTGCGCCAGTTCTGTGATGCCGGGCTGGTGCTGGAACAGGGTAAGGCACAGTATTTCGATGACCTGGACAAGGCCATTAATTTCCACGAAAAAATGCTGACCTGAGCCAGATTTCTCCGGGGATCTGGCTTGAGGTAGGCCTGGTATGTGTGCAGGCTTGCCTGCGCTCAGCGCTTCAGGACGTCCTGCCAATAGGCCTTGCTGCTCATGGCTTTGTAGTCCTGATCATAGGCCTTTTGGATCTGATCGAAGTGCCGCCAGAACCGCCAGGTCAGCTTGGCCATCTTCCACAGGACATTGGCAAATCGCCTGCGGGAGCGGACCACCCGATAGGCCTTGTCGCCACGGGTATTGAGATAGGTGATCTGCGTGGCGCCAAAGGCCTGACCCACCAGCGCGCGCTTGCTGATCGGCAACACCAGTCTGGAGCCGCGGTAAAATGGCCAGAGATGCCCGTTGAGGCTGCGCATGCCCCAGCGATGGCGGCGTTTGTGGCGCAGCTTGGCCACGCCCCGGCGGTGCTCTGACAGGTCCATCTCGGCCACCGGGCGCCAGGCTTCGTCCTCGGACATATCTTTGATCTTGGCGCGGCGCGCGCTCATGTCGATATTGCGATCAAAGAAACTGGGCCCTTCGATCACGTCTTCCCAGGCCATCAGCTGCACCATGGCGGTGGAGTAATGCATCCGGAACAGTGACCGCAGGACAAAAAAGATCGCGATCCGCGCGATTCCCAGCGCGCTGCGGCGCAGGTCGGGAATGGTCAGATGCTGCACCAGGTGGTTGCGCAGATCGAGATAAAGTGTCTGGGGGCTTTCTTTTTCGGTGAAGTCATCCTGGAAGGAGACAACACCGCTCAGCGTGCGGATCCGGAAATCATTCGCGAGCGAGAAGTTGATGTCATCGCCGCGCACAAAGAAGGGAAACGGGTAGCGGGTGACGGCCGCCACCGGGAAGGCAAAGAACCACCAGCCGCCATAGATCGTCCCAGGCACTGCCTGATTGCTGCGGTGTTCCATTGCGATGACCTTGTCGGCGCGGCGCAGGTCGGTGCCGTTCCACAGCGGTCGGCAGGAGCCGTTGAACCAGGCGCCGTTTTCCCACATGCGCCATTTCTGCGTGTTGCTGATCATGGCACCGGCTACAGCGGTTTTGGGATCGTGCGCCAGCGCCAGGAACATATAGCTGCGGGCGATGTTCTCCATATCAAAGGACGCGTCATCATCCATGAACAGGCAATGGCTGGCCCCGCTCTCCTCGGCCTGCAACAGGCCGCGGGCAAAGCCGCCAGAGCCTCCCAGATTGGCATTGGGGATCGGGATCACCCGGTCGCTGGCGGGAATGTCAGCGCTCTGACCATTATCCACCACCTGCACCCGAATGTGATCACCATAGGCAAATTGCTGCAGAAAGGCCTCCAGCCGCGCAACTGTCCGCTGCACCTCTGTTTCGCGGCGAAAGGTGGTAATCGAAATGGCGAGCCGGGGCAGCTCAAGGCCGGCAGGCAGCTGCGGGATGGCAAACCGCCCTGCGCTGAACTGTACCTCGTCTTCCAGAGCAGTGAGCGAGACATAGACAATTCCGGCCCTAATGGCTTCGTTATGCAGCTTGCAGAGGCAGGCTGTGAGGTTCACCTGATGGGGATGGTCCAGATCCAGCGTGATCACATCGCTGTAGATTTCCGTGCGGGAGCTGTATTCGGGCTCATGGTAGATCCGGAGGGCGACCCGGCCGCGCCCCGAAATTTCCATAAAGAGATCTTTGATATGGCAGTTCTGATGCCAGGTGGCGAGGTTCAGAAGGTTGAAATAGCTGTCAAAGCTCAGCTCAGCGCCGCGCATCAGGACATAGTGCGCGGCCTCCGTCGCAAAGCCATATGCGCCTTGGGCATGCAGATACAGATCGCGTTCCGTGCAGACTTCAGGATCTGGGGTAATGAAATTCTGCAGGGTGATCATGGCTGTAAAGGCTGTCCTATTAAAGTGGCCCGGGCGGGGCAAAGAAAATGCTGAACCTGTTAGATCGCACCCGCGCGTTTGTGGATATAGTCTGCCAGCGCCGGCGTGGCAAAACTGCTGTGCGAGACGCGATTGGCGAGGGCGCGGACAAGATCCTGGCCAGCGCTTTCAACCGGTATCGGGCGGGGTGTTGTGAGGGTTTCAAGATCTCTGAAAAATTCCGGCTGACCGGTCTGGCTGCGAAGGTAGCGTTCCACCGGTGTAAAGGCCTTGAACAATTTTGCCCGCTGGCGAGCGCCAAACAGTTCGATGTCCTTGTTTGCGACAGGTGCAAGGGCCTTTCCATGGGTCAGAAGATATTTTGTCAGCTGATGCCGCTGGTCGCCGGGGAGGTCCTGAAGCGCCTGTTCCATCAGGGGAAAGCTGGCCAGAGGCAGGCTGGTATTGGCCCGCAGCGACGGGCAGAGGCCGTCTGGCAGGGGCAGACCGGTCTGACTGGTGAAATCTTTGATTGAGCCGCCCGCCTTGGTGATGTCGCGATACTTGCGCAGGTGCAGACGGGCGTCGGGGATCTGTCGCATCCATTCCTCGATCACCAGACGGTAATTGAAGTGGACTGTGTGCAGATATTGCGCTTCCCAGTCTGTGGCAAGGCTGGTTGCCGGCTCGCCCACCTTGAGCCGCTGTCCGTGCCAGGAGGCCAGATAAGCATCGGGCCGACGCAGGGCGCAGTAAATCTCAAATTCCACATGATCGGCCAGACTGTTGCAGAAGTCGCGCAGCTGGGCGATCTGACCCTTGGCGATATTACCAAAATTGGCAAAGGCTTCGGAACATAGAAGCAGTGTATGTGGGGCCAGGGCTTCGACCTGTTTGCGCAGGCTGCGCAGCATCTGTGGCGCTGCAGGCAGCCCTGCGAACTGGGGGGGGATGGGCAGCTGCGGCGTGGCCTCGTGGATCATCCGATAGGCCAGCGCGGAATGGGGTTCGCGGATGAAAATGGCATCGGGATCCTGGATGGGCTTACCCAGCAGGCTGGCTAGGTTGGCGGCGAACCCTTCGCCGTCGATGCTGGGGTATAAAACACCGGCGCGTGCCAGCGGCAGCCAGCTCTGGGAGAGATAGGACTGAAGCGCGGTGGACCCCACCTTGTGATGGCCGATGTAGAGAATGACTTTCATACAGTGCTGCTGTCTTGGTTTTGCCTAGTTCTGCAACGCTGCCATATCAGGTTTCCGTCGGGTCGACAGGTGTTATCTGCAGGGTCGGCAGGTTTACGGACGTGGCAATGCGGATGGGGTACCAACAGGAACCGGGATCCGTCTCAGTATCATTTCTCCGCCGGAACCGGGCGGAGAGGGGGATCCTCTATTGCGTCTTTCGAGCCTTCACGGGTAAGCCCTATCACAGTGGTTGATGCGAAATAAAAAAACGAGGGATCATGACCTCCCAGAAACTTCTTTGTGTGGGCGCGGGGCTGTCCGGCGCGGTGATTGGCCGTTATCTGGCCGAGGCGGGCCATGCCGTCACCATTCTGGATGCGCGCGCCCATATCGGTGGCAACTGCCATACCGAGCGGGACGCGGAAACCGGCGTCAACGTGCATGTCTACGGGCCGCATATCTTTCACACCGATGATTCTGAGGTCTGGGACTATGTGAACCGCTTTGCCCGTTTCCTACCCTATAAAAACCGGGTCAAGACCACTAGCCTGGGGCCGGATGGCGAACGCGGCGTCTTTTCCCTGCCGATCAACCTACATACGATCAATCAGTTTTTTGGCCGGGTGATGCGCCCGGCCGAGGCACGCGCCTTTATCACCGAAGAACAGGCCGATACTTCGATTGCCGATCCGCAGACATTTGAGGAACAGGCACTGCGCTTTGTCGGCCGTGACCTTTATGAGGCGTTTTTCAAGGGCTATACGATCAAACAGTGGGGGCTGCCCCCCAGCGCGCTGCCGGCCTCGATCCTGAAACGTCTGCCGGTGCGCTTCAACTATGACGACAATTACTTCTTCCATAAATTTCAGGGCATGCCCGAGGAGGGCTATACCGCGATGATCGCCAAGATCCTAGATCACCCGAGCATCAGCCTGCAGCTGGATACCCGGTTCAGCCGGGATATGGGCGCAGGCTATGGTCATGTGTTCTATTCGGGGCCGCTGGATGGGTATTTCAACTATGAGCTGGGGCGGCTGAGCTACCGTACTCTGGATTTTGAACGGTTTGACTATCAGGGCGATTATCAGGGCTGTGCGGTGATGAACTATGGCGAAGAGGCTGTGCCTTATACGCGTATTACCGAACACAAGCATTTTGCCCCCTGGGAAAGCCATGAGGGATCGGTCTGCTACCGCGAGTTTTCCCGCGCGGCCGAACCCGGAGACACCCCCTATTATCCGATCCGGCAGGTGGAGGAAAAAGCGCTGCTGGCCGATTACGTGGCGCTGGCCGAGCAGACTGAAGGGGTGACTTTTGTCGGACGCCTTGGCACCTATCGCTATCTTGATATGGATGTGACCATCCGCGAGGCGCTGGAGTGTGCCCGTGGTTTTGTGGCGACTGCACAGGCTGAGGCGGGCAGGATGCCGCCCTTCTTCACGTCGCCGTGCTGATGTCGGCACTGGCTGTGCCCGGTGCCCTCTGAACACCCCCGCCGGGGGGCCTCTGGAGCTGGCGACAGAGATCGGCAGCTGGGGCTAAATAAGGATTTTGATCATGCCTGCGACAGTGCCTTCAGCAGAGACTTCGGACGTTCAGCCCCAACAGATCGCAGATCAGGAAACGGGTCTGGACATGGCGCAGCCCACCAGTCGGCAGGCGGTTGTGGTGCTGGGTATGCACCGGTCGGGCACCTCGGCGCTGGCCGGGGTTCTGGCCAGGCTGGGCTGTGATCTGCCAGAACAGGTCATGCCTGCCAATGAATTCAACCCGCGCGGCTATTATGAATCACTGGGCGTTTACACCCATAATGACGCGCTGTTGCGGACTGTGGGTTCCTCCTGGGCGGATTGGCGTTCGTTAGAGCCTGATTGGCTCGACACCACCATGGGCCGCGCCGAGCTTGTTCGGGGATGCGAGATGCTTCAGGAGGCCTTTGCGGCCTCGGCGCTTTTTGTGCTGAAGGATCCGCGCATCTGCCGTCTGATGCCCTATTGGCGTGCGCTTTTTGCCAGTGCAGACATCACCCCGATCTATGTTCATGCGCACCGCAGCCCGGTGGAGGTGGCGCGTTCGCTTGAGACCCGAGAGGGCTGGCCGCTGGAGCAGGGGCTGCTGTTGTGGCTGCGCCATGAGCTGGAGGCTGAGCAGGGGTCGCGCGGCGCGCAGCGGGCCTTTGTCAGCTATGAGGGTCTGCTGGCGGACTGGCGTGGCGTGGCGCAGCAGATCACTGTCCGAAGCGGGCTGGTCTTTCCCAATGACATTGCGGCTGTGGAAGATGAGGTCGACAGTTTCCTCTCCAGCAGCCTGCGCCACACGGTGGAGAGCCTGAACAGCCCGTCTGAGCTAATCAACCGCTGGGTGGGGGGCACCCATGAGATCCTGCATCGCTGGGCAAAAGCGGGTGAGCAGGCCGGTGACTATGCTAGGCTGGATGCTATCCGGGCCGAGCTGGATCAGGTTCAACCAGTGTTCGGCCCGATTACGGCGGCCCAGCTGGCAGCCCTGGCACGGGTGGATGTCGATCGTCAGGCCGAGCGGAACCATGCGGCTATGAAGTATCAGGAACTGGTGGATCAGATGGCGGCGCAGAAGAAAAGCGCCCGTCTGGCCCGGATCCGCGCTCGCGAAGGCTTTGAGGCCGAGCTGGCGGCAGCGGTTGCGGCGCTGCGCCATCAGGCGGATCTGCGTATGGATCGCCAGAGTCAGGCCCTGCTGGATGTGACGGCCGAGCATGATCGGCTGAAAGCGCAGCTGCGCCATAAGGAAGGGGAGCTGTCCCGGATGATGGCGCAGCGCGATCTCAATGTGGCGGCCCGTGAAGAGCTGGAGCAGCGCGAGGAGGCGCTGCTGTCCAGCACCTCCTGGCGGCTGACGGCGCCGCTGCGGCTGGTGATGCGTGCGCTGGTGGTGGGGCCACGGCGCGTTCTGGGCGCGCTGCGGCGTCGGCTGCTGGCCCGGGTGCGGGGCTGAAGGGGGCGGCGATGAGACTGGATCTGCTTGAGCGCCTGTTCTGCCCTAGCTGGTATCGGGCAGAAAATCCCGATGTGGCGCATTTTGCGGGCACGCCTTTTGAACATTACAGCTGTTTCGGCTGGCGGGATGGGCGCGAGGTGCACCCGCTGTTTGACCGCGCCTATTACCTGGCCCAGAGCCCCGATTGCGTGGCCGAAGATGACGAACCCCTCAGTCATTATCTGACGGTGGGCTGGCGCGCCCTGCGCAGCCCGCATCCGGGGTTCGACCCGATCTGGTATCTGCGCCACAATCCCGAGGTCCTGCTGATGGATCGGGACCCCTGGCTACACTATATCGACGAGGGCTGGCGCCGTGGCGCAAGCCCGCATCCCCTGTTTGATACGCCCTGGTATCTGGCAAGCTACCCGGATGTGGCCGCAGCGGATCTGGAACCGCTGGACCACTATCTGCGGGTGGGCTGGAAGGAGAGGCGCAGCCCGCATCCGCTGTTTTCCGGTCAATGGTACAGCGAGGCCCATGGGCTGGACGACAGGCAGAACCCCTGGCTGCATTATATTACAACCGGCTGGCGTGCAGGGCTTGCCCCCAATGTGCGTTTTGACAGTGGCTGGTACCATGATCAGTATTTGGACGCCTGGACCCCACTGTGTGATCCGCTGGTGCATTATCTGGAGGAGGGCTGGCGTGCCGGGTTTCTGCCCCATCCCGAGGCGGTGGGGGAAAACGGGGCCGAAGAGCCGGGCAGCGGCCCGGCGGCGCCGCTGTATCTCGAGCTGACCGACGGGGTGGATCTGACACCCTATCAGGGGGCGGGCGCAGGAGACCAGCCCGGCCATCAGGATGTGCTGTTCTCTGGGCTGCTGGAACAGGCTGCCTCGGTGCTGCGGGCGGCGGGGGCGGATCTGCGCGCCAGCAGCCAGCGCGGGCGGATCCTGTTGGTAACCCATGATCTGCAACTGGGCGGCGCGCAGACGGTGCTGCGGCTGTTTGCGGACTGGCTGCTGTCCTCGAGCCGGTTTTCCGTCGGGATTGTCGCCGTCAAAGGCGGGCGGTTCCGCCGGGACTTCGAACAGATTGCCCCGGTCTTTGTGCTGGAGGAACATCCTGAAGCGCGCCGGGCGGCGGCACTGGCGGACTGGGCCGGCGAGGGGGATAGAGAAGACGCGGTCAAAGCGGTCTTTGTCAATTCCGTGGCCTCTGGCAGTTTCCTCAAATATTGGCGACAAGACTGCCCCAGCGTGGCCTTTATCCACGAGCTGCCCCAGATCCTGGCACAATATGCCGATGAGGTGGATCTGGTGCGCAGCCGTTGCGATCATGTGGTCTGTGGTGGCCCTGATGTTTATGCAGCACTTGGCGGTGAGTTTGGCTTTGACCCGGCGCGGCTGACCTCGGCCTATAGCTTTATCGAAGCCCGCCCGCCTGAAGAAGACGCCCATGCCCGCCAGCGCCGCCGCCGCGAGGCCCGTGCCGCGCTGGGGGTGGCCGAGAGCCGAATTCTGGTGATGGGCTGTGGCGTGCTGCACTGGCGCAAATCGCCGGATAAATTCATCGAAACCGCCCAGGCGGTTCTGGCGGCGGGGCTGGATGCGGAATTTGTCTGGCTTGGTGGAGGCTCGGATCTGGACGCCTGTCTGGAGCAGGTGCGCGCTGCTGGGCTGGAGGAGAGAGTGCGCTTTACCGGCTATGAGCCTGATGTGGCGGGCAAACTGGCGGCGGCGGATATTTTCCTGCTGTCCAGTCAGGAAGACCCTTTCCCGCTGGTGGCGCTTTATGCAGCACAGGCGGGCGCGGCGCTGGTCTGTTTCAAAGATGCCGGTGGGATTGCCGATTTTGTCCAGACCGGCAGCGGCACGGCGGTGGAGTTCATGAATATTGCCGCCATGTCCGAGGCGGTTCTGGCCTATGGGCGCGATGCAGAGCTGCGGGCGCGCACGGGCAAGATTGGCCGGGAACAGGTAGCGCGCAAACATACCGTCAATGCGGTGGGGCCGCTGCTCCTGGACCGTTTGCGGCAGGTGGCAGGGCTGGCGCCCGAGGTCAGCGTGGTGCTGCCCAATTATAATTACGAGGCCTATTTGCCGCAGCGGCTCGACAGTATCGTGGCGCAGAGCTTTCAGGATTTTGAACTGATCCTGCTGGATGATGCCTCGCCTGATGGGTCCGCTGCCATCCTGCGCGACTTTGCCAAAACCCGGGCCGCCACGCAGGTGGTGATCAATCAGGAAAACTCCGGTTCGCCTTTTGTGCAGTGGCTGAAGGGCATGGAGCTGGCCCGCGCTGAGGTGATCTGGCTGGCCGAAGCTGATGACTGGTGCGAGCCCGAGCTGCTGGCCACTCTGCTGCCGCGGTTTGACAATCGCAATCTTCGGCTGGCCTCGGCGGCCTCGGTGCCGGTGCGCGCCGATGGCAGCGTCATTGGCAATTACAGCGATCTTTATCTGGACCGGATCAATCCGGGGCGTTGGCGGCAGGATTTTACCGCCACCGACCATGAAGAAGCCTGTCAGGGGTTGGGCATCGCCAATACGATTCCCAATGCCAGCGCTGTGCTGATGCGCCGCTTTAACCCGGATCCGGCCTTTGTCGCCGCGGTGTCCGCCATGCGGCTTTGTGGGGATTGGTACTTCTACATCCGCGCCATGAAGGGTGGCGAGGTCGGGTTTTCGGCCACGCCGCTGAACTATCACCGCCGCCACGACAGCACCGTGACCAATCGTCTGGAAGGCTCGCAGCGGTATTTCGAGGAACTGGCCGAGGTGCGCGGCTATGTGGCGCGCACCTATGTGCAGGACGGAGCAGCTCAGGAGCGGATCGGCACGTTTCTGGAGCAGGACCTGACCCGGTTCGGGGTTGCGGATCGCGGCAGTCTGCCGCCAGTGGCGGCGCCTGCAAAGGCTCTGCCGACATTGGCGGTGATTGCCCCTGATCTCAGCCCCGGCGGTGGGCAGATGTTTGCAGTCTCACTGGCCAATGAATGGCACCGCCGCGGCGGGCGTGTGGTGTTGGTCAATGCCGGCAACCAGCCCAGCCACCCGGCGGTGGTGGCAAAACTCAGCTCTGAGGTGGCGCTGTTCGAGACTGGGGACGCAGGGTTCGATCTGGCGCAGATCGTGCAGCGCTATGATGTGGATCTGATCCATTCCAATATTTGGTGGGCGGATGCGCTGGTGGACAGCTGGCGCGACCATCTGCCTGCGGCGCTGCCCTGGGTTGTCACCATGCATGGCTGCCACGAAACCTTGTTGAAACATCCGGGCATTGATCGCGGTTTTGTCGAGAAGATGACCCGGATGATCGCGCGGGTGGATGCCTGGGTCTATCTGGCAGATAAGAATATTGCCGTCTTTGATCAGCTCCCCCGGCCCGAACGTCTGCTGTGCATTCCCAATGGAATGGCGGAAGAGCCGATAAATGTGGCTCTAAATCGGGAAGATCTGGGTCTGCGGGCAGAATCCGTGGTCTTTTGTCTGGCGGCGCGCGGCATTGCCTCCAAGGGTTGGCATGCGGCGGTGGGGATGATCGCCGCGCTTAATGCCGAAGGCCATGCGGCGGATCTGATTCTGTGTGGTGAAGGCCCTGCCGCAGAGGATATCCGCGCCCAGGCGCCTGCCCATGTTGTGCTGACCGGGCAGGTGTCCAATGTGCAGGATTATTTTGCCCTCGCAGATGTTGGGATTCTGCCCAGCACCTTTGTCGGCGAAAGCCTGCCGTTGTCGCTGATCGAGATGACCGCCAAAGGCCTGCCTTTGATCGCATCAGACCTGGGGGAGATCCCGTCGATCATCGGGCAGGGCGAGACAGCGGCGGGGCTGCTGGTGCCTGTGCAATGGGATCCGGCGCAGCCCAGTCTGGATATGGCGGCGTTTCTGGCTGCCGCGCGTCAGCTGATGGACGCGGACCTGCGGGCGCAGATGGGCGCAAATGCACAGGCGCGGTTCGCGGCAGAGTTCCGGATTGACCGCATGGTCGATCGCTACAGTGCGCTGTATGAAGATCTGGGCGCAGCCGACTGGAAGCAGACACGTTGGAAGTAAACGGGCCACAACAGGAGAGCGCATGAGGCTTTTGCTACATATCGGGACGGAGAAGACCGGGACCACGCTGTTGCAGGACTGGCTGTATGCCAATCGCTCGGCGCTGTCGGCCCAGGGGGTGTTTCTGAGCCAGATCATGGAGATCCCCAACAACCGCAAGTTTGTGGCCTATTTCCAGTCCAATGTGGATGATTACACCTGCAACCTTGGGATCAAGACCCCTGAGGGCAAGGCGGCCCTATTTGCAGGCTATGGCGCTGCGCTGGAGGCTGAACTGGCTGCCGCGCGCCCTGATCACCATACGATGGTGATCACCTCGGAACACTTCCACAGTCGGCTGATCAACCCTCGTGATATCGCCACTTTGGCGGAATATCTGCGCGCCTGTTTCAGCGAAATTCGGGTGCTGTGTTATTTCCGCGAACAGGCCAGCCTGCGCGAAAGCCTCTACTCCACCGCTCTGCGCCATGACGAAACCGGACCGCTGTCAGACTATGACGCCGGGATCGGACTGGAGGATTATTACTATAACTGCCACGCGATTGCCTCCCGCTGGGCGGAGGCCTTTGGCCAGGAGGTCCTGCTGTGCCGGGTCTATGACCGGGCCCGCTTTGTGGATCAGGATATTCGTCGGGATTTCCTGGCTGCCCTGTCGCAAGGATTTGCCCCGGGAGAGGCGCCGCTCCTTTATCCGGCGCAATTGGATTTTTCGCACAGTTCCTCCAATGAGAGCCTGAGTCCACTGCAGGGGCGGTTGTTTCAGGGGATCAATCGGGGCGTGCCATTTATGGTGGGGCAGGGGGAGGCCAACCGGGCGAACTGGTTTCTGAAAGCGGAGGCCCTGCACTGTAAGACACTGATCCGGGGCAGGATGCAGGATGGCGCCACCGATCAGAGCCGCCGCGAAATTGCGGCGCGTTTTGCCGCCAGCAATCAGCAGTTCTTTGCGACCTTCCTGCCGGGGGAACCCGGATTTGATCAGCCTGCGACGGATCCGGGCGTTGCTGAACCTCCCGCAGAAGAGACCGGGCGCGCGGTGTCTGTCGGGGCGCAGACATTTGACCTGTCGGAGGTCGGCGATATTGTTGAGGACCTCGGCGCTCGGTTCAGTACCTCTCTGGGCTTCCGTCTGATGTGGGAGGAAGAGGCGCTGATGCTGCGGGATGTGGCCATGAAATACGACAGTGGGGCCGTGTTGAGCCGCGAAGAGGCTCTGGCGCTGATGCGTATGGCCCAGCGGATGCGTCCGCACGGCCCCGTCATCAATCGCAAGATTGCCGACTGGGAGAGTGAACAGGCAAATGAGGTGGCCCAGTGAAGGTTCTCGTCATTGGCGGCTGCGGCTTCATCGGCTCTCATGTTGTGGATGAGTTGCTGGGCGCAGGCCGCCAGCTTCGGGTGCTGGACCGCCGCCCCGAGGTGTTTCGTCCGCCGCTGTCGGGGGTCGATTATGTCCAGGGGGATCTGTCGGATACGGCGCAGCTCTATGAGGCGCTTTCAGGGGTCGAGGCTGTGGTGCATCTGGCGTCGACCACGGTGCCCGCCACATCCAACATGGATCCAGTTGC
>SPLB01000348.1 GCA_004566265.1 Paracoccaceae bacterium
CGCGCGCGGCCAACTTGCCCAAGAAATCATCCCGGTGGCTGGGCTAAACCACGACAGCTTCACCCGCCCTCTTGGCCCACGGCATTGCCGTCTGGCAAAACCCGTCTGCGAGACGATTACAGCCGCGAACATGGCCGTTGCAGCAGATGGCGCTGCGTTTGTTTTGATGGTGTCAGAGCGTTTTTTGCGGACGTACAGTGATGCAACGGTCGCGGTTGCGGCAGGCAAAACCCTTGGCGCGGATCCAATGCAGCCCGGATTAGCCCCTATCCCCGCAGTTGAAGCAACGCTGAAAATGGCCAACGTACCCGCACAAGACCTAAAGACGGTAGAGATTATGGAGGCCTTTGCCGTACAGGCCATCGCGTGCCAACGCGGCAGCGCCCTACCAATTGAAATCATCAATCCAAACGGTGGTGCCTTGGCGCGTGGGCATCCCATTGGCGCATCTGGGGCGGTTCTGGCCGTGCGTTTGTTTCATGACCTGATCGCTTCAGGTAAAGGGCACGGACTGGCCGCGATTGCAGCAGCTGGCGGTCTTGGCAGCGCGCTTTTGCTTGAAGCGTGATTGATTAGGCCAGTTTGCAAATGCGATCCTTTGAGCTGATCTCTCCATCTTTGACAACGCTGCACAAAATCCCGCGCAGGCGCAGTTGTCGATACGGGCGATGGTTCAGCCAGCGAAGGCTCTCCTCTCCGTAGCGTGCCTTCCACTTGATGCAGGCCGTGTTGAACTTGTCAGATACTTCGATCACGGCGGTTCCGATCTGGAGCCGTGTGCCAACGGGCATATTGTTTTCGGTGACATCAATGTCAGCCACAATCGTATCCCCGGGATGGGGGGTGTTTGCACGGTCGCGCCAGCACAGATCCATAATCCGCTTGGGCAGAATGGACACCTGAATGCGGGGATCGCCACTGCCATCTGCCAGCTTGAGCCACGGGGCCTTTGTCCAGCGCTCGCCTTCGATGCCGCGTGCGACTGACAGCTGAATACGGTCTGGGAAGGTACGCTGGCCATAGTCAGGTCGAAAACACAGCGTCTCGATTGTCGCATCGTTTTTGGGGGCGTCTAGAATATGGGGCAGGACTGCATCACATTCGCTGCGCGTTGCAAATGCGCTGGGATGTTCCCCAAGTTCGATGATCATTTGGGACCCTATCGAAAAAGCTTCAAAACCGTGTCAGCCGTGTTTGTGATCTGCCCAGCCCAAAAGTGCGGGTCGGGCAAATCAGTGTTATCGGGCATGCAAACTCAGGCTGCGTCTGCGCGCGACAAAACGCTCGACGGGCGTGCCTTGTAGAGCGCACCAGTGATCAGTCCAGCCAGCACGGCTTTAATCAGGTCGCCCGGCATAAACGGTGCCATTGCTGTCAAAACAGCTTCTCCCAGACCGGCGGGCTTCATTACCATGTAGTAAGGAACAGCCACCAGATAGAGCGCACCGATGCCACCAATCACGGCTGCGATGCCTGCAACCATGCTTACATTGCTTCTGTTCCATTTTTCAACGATCAGACCGGTAACAAACGCAGCAATCGGGAAGCCATAGTAGAAACCGGCCCAAGGGGTGGTGAACACGCCCAGACCGCCACGGCCACCTGCGAGAAGCGGCAGACCTGCTGCAACCAGAACCACAAACAACAGCACAGCCAGCGCGCCGCGTTTTGCACCTAAAATGGTGCCGCAGAGCATGATACCAAGGCTTTGCGCGGTGATCGGGATACCGCTGGCCAGGGTCAGTTTGGGCACAAGGCCCAGCGCGGCGATCAGCGCTGTGAACAATGCGATCAGAACAACATTGCGTTCCATGATTAAGTCTCCTTGTTTTCCAAAAAGCCGCCACGGGCGCGCAGAGCGTCCGCCAAATGGTCGGCATCATCGAGTGCGAGTAGGGTGAACGGGACAACCACGCGCCAACCGGGGCGACGTGGGGATCTGGCGCGCCAGGCGTCGCTGAGCCGCTGGCCGTTGTCGATCAATGTGGGCAGAATGCGGATAACGAGCGCAATGGCGAGCTCCATCGCACGCGTATTCAGGCCAACCCGGCGCAGCGGCGTTGCAAGCCACCGGATCACCGCAATCATGTCACTCAGGGCTGTGGTCATGGTCACAAGATTTGCCAGCCCCACAGTCGTCAAAAGGCGCAGCAGGATTTCACCGCCTTCGACATAAGTTGCGGTAACGACATGCCACACCCCCAGAATGGCAATAAACGGCCATAGGACCTTCAGGCGCTCCATGCCGGCGCGGAAAAAGCGCCCACCCGGCAGCGCATAAAGGCCCAAGCTGAACGCAAATACCGCAGCCATGATCCAAAGATCATGAATGAGAAATAACACAAACGTCGCAACGGCGAGCGCGGCCAGTTTGGCGCCAGCAGGCCAGCTATGCGCTCGCGTTCTAACGGGAGAGGAAAGCGATATCATTATCCTCTCCCAGACTGTGCATAGCGGCCAGGTAGGACGTCATGACCGTTTCTCGGGCGCCAGATTGGCGAACAGTCCCCTGATCAATCCAAACCACAGTGTCATACCCGTCCAGATCGGCGGTATCATGAGTGATATGTAAAAGGCTGCCTTCATAGAGGCTTAGGTAGCGGTTCATCTGCGCTTTGGTCGGAATATCGAGGCCTGCAAAAGGTTCGTCCAAAACTAGAAGTTTGGGGTTCATCGCGCTGATTGCCATTAGGCACACAAGATGCTTTTGGCCTTGTGACAAGGTTGCGATGTGCGCTTCTCTCCAATGGGTCAGGCCAAACTGTTCAAGGACGGCTTCCATCTCGCCTAGGGCAGCGGTCTTTTTCAGACCCTGCTGTTCAAGTCCAAAGGCGATTTCCTCACCCACTGTCGGAAAAATGATCTGATGTTCCGGGTTCTGGAACAATATACCCACTTCACGGATTGCTGCTCGGCGGTCTTTTGCCAAATCCAGTCCGTTTACCGAAACGCGTCCAGA
>SPLB01000349.1 GCA_004566265.1 Paracoccaceae bacterium
ACTTCTGCGGCTGCCTCATTGGGGACAGGGCGTCCAGGCGCGCCTGATGGAAATGTCGGTCCTGGATAAAATCGTCGAACAAGTTGGCACCGGCGCCCTGACACGTTCCAGTTTCTTCAAATTGGCTCGAGCGCGACGCGTCAACCGCGGATATTTGCGTGGATTGCTGCATGTAGTTGACCAAACGGACCACCCGCAGCGGGCTTATTGGCTGTGCCGCAATGTCTGCAGCCGAATTACTGCACCACATTTTCGCAGACGACTGGACAGGATCGAAGCGGAACTGGATCTCACTGACACCCCGGCCAGCGGTACTGGCGGTTGACGACATAGTCATCATTTTGCGGGTCTTTCGCTTCCCATAAGCAAGCGCCTATGCTATCGCGCGGTGTTATGACCCAGAGCCTGACGATCCCCCGCCCCGACGACTGGCATCTGCACCTGCGCGACGGCGACATGCTGCGCGCGGTGTTGCCGGAGACAGCCCGCGATTTTGGCCGCGCCATTGTGATGCCAAACATCAGCCCGCCTGTGCGCACCGGTGCCGATGCAGCGGCCTATCGGGACCGCATTCTGGCCGCCCTACCCGAAGGCATGACCTTCGAGCCGCTGATGACGCTCTACCTTACTGAGGAAACAGATCCCTCCGATGTTGCCGCCGCTTTTGAAACGGGCATCGCCACTGCCGTAAAACTCTACCCAGCGGGCGCGACGACCAACTCGGCCTATGGTGTGAAAGACTTCACCAAGATCTACCCGGTTCTCGAAAAATGTGCCGAGATTGGCATGCCGCTGTGTGTGCATGGTGAAGTGGTGGACAATGATGTCGACGTCTTTGACCGCGAAGCTGTATTTATTGACCGTGTTTTGGACCCCATCCGTCAAGAAATCCCGGACCTAAAGTGCGTTCTGGAGCACATGACCACCCGCGATGCCGTGGACTATGTAAATTCCTCAGACGATGGACTACTGGCGGGCACAATCACCACTCACCACCTGATCATCAACCGCAATGATATCCTCGCCAAGGGTCTGCGCGCGCATAACTACTGCTTGCCCGTGGCCAAACGGGAAGAACACCGTCTGGCGCTGCGGGCGGCGGCGATCTCTGGCCATCCGCGTATTTTCCTCGGTACAGACTCTGCGCCGCACACAGATGCCAACAAGTTTCAGCCCTGCGGCTGCGCGGGCATTTTTACGGCGACCGTCACCATGCCGCTGATGGCACAGATCTTTGAAGCTGAAGGCGCGCTGGATAAGCTTGAAAACTTTGCTTCCCGTTTTGGTCCTGCCTTTTATGGAAAGTCAGTGCACGAGACGACTATGACCTTGGAAAAACAGGACGTCCCAGTTGCGTTCCCGAAATCGATTGAAGCCGCCGAAGGACCAGTCACCGTTTTCGACCCCGGCTATCCGATCTTCTGGAAAGTCGTTTAAGCCTGTTTCAGATCCGTTTTCAGAGGCCCCTGCAGGGGCCTTTGTTACAACCGCTCACAAAAGACCCCAGAGGACCACTTCAGATGATCCCTACCGCCTATCCCTCCAAAGACGAGATCGCCCGCCTCTCTGCCCGCATGCTCCTTGAAATTGGGGCCGTGAATTTTAACACCGATGAGCCTTACACGCTGGCCTCTGGCCTGCCCTCACCCAGCTACATCGATTGCCGTAAGCTGATTTCCTTCCCGCGCATCCGGGCCACCCTGATGGACTTCATGACCGTCACTGTTATGCGCAATGCAGGCTTTGAGGCCTTCGACAATATCGCAGGCGGCGAAACCGCAGGCATCCCCTTTGCCGCACTCGTCGCTGAGCGCATGGCCCTACCCATGACCTATGTGCGCAAAAAGCCCAAAGGTTACGGCCGCAACGCCCGTATCGAAGGCGCCATGAGCGAAGGCCAACGCGTCCTACTGGTTGAGGACCTGACCACCGATGGTGGCTCTAAATTGTCTTTTGTTGATGCGATCCGCGAAACCGGCGCCACCTGTGGCCATACGGCTGTGGTCTTCTACTACGACATCTTCCCCGAAACCATAAAAACCCTGGGCGATCACGGGGTCGAACTGCACCACCTGTGCACCTGGTGGGATGTGCTGGCGGAAGCCCGTGCACAAGGCAGCTTCTCGACAGAAACTTTGGACGAGGTCGAGCGGTTCCTCAAAGATCCGCGCGCTTGGCAAGACGCCAATAAAAAGGCATAGGTGACGCAAAGCCAACTCCGCTTGACCGAGTGGCCGCACCGTCAGGCGGAAACTCTGGCCGCAAGACCTGACAGTTTCCGCAAATATCACCGCACCAAGACGAGGCGTATTTTGCGCCACAATCAGACTCTCTGAGCCTGTGGAAAACTCTTGTTCGAATCATGCGGCCGCATCGCCTATATTGGGGGTGCGGCACAAGGGACCACAAAACCCTGACACCATATCGTGTCACCTAAGACGCACCGCATGTCTCTCCATACCGAGGTCCGCAGTTATCCACATTGCCCCCACAGGTATTTCCAGATGGTAAAAATGCGCGCGTTCGCGGTATAGGTAAGGTTCAACGGACGAGAGCAAATATGAACGAGATCACCCATTTAAACGGCGATCCGCAGCCGACGATGCCGAATGACCCATCCCAGGGTCATATGCCCACGACTGCCGGACTGGCAGACGGGCACATGGCAGCGCCAGAGGCGCAAAACCAAAAGCTGCAGGCAAGCGAATTGCCCCATTCTGTGGAAGCAGAGCAACAGCTTCTGGGGGCAATTCTGACGAACAACGACGTCTACGACAAAGTTGCCTCGATCATTGATGCCAACCATTTTTATGATCCGGTTCACACCAGGATTTACGAGGTTGCAAAAGCGCGGATCTCTAAGAACGCGCTGGCGTCACCGGTGACGCTGAAGGCCTTCATGGAAGATGATGCAGGCCTTAAGGAACTGGGCGGTGCGGCTTACTTGGTCAAACTCGCCTCTGCCTCGATTTCTGCTTTTGCGGTGCGCGACTATGCGCAGATGATTTATGACCTCGCGATCCGCCGTGAGCTGATCGCATTGGGCAAGACCATCGCGGACGAGGCGCGCCGTGTGGATGTCTCCTCTGAGCCCAAAGAGCAGATCGTCAAAGCCGAACAGGCGCTCTATTCTCTGGCGGAACAGGGCCAGACAGAACAGGGCTTCAAATCCTTCCTTCGCGCTGTCACTGAGGCGGTG
>SPLB01000350.1 GCA_004566265.1 Paracoccaceae bacterium
GGAAGATCGCCTTCCTTTGTCTCGTCGCGCAAGATATCCGCGACATTGCACAGCACAAAATCACCAGCTTCGTGGCCCATTGTGTCATTGACGTATTTGAAGTGGTCCAGATCGATGCGCACAATTGTCGCATCATCCGGATCTGTGGCCTTCCGATCCTGCAAAGCAAGGTTTAGGGCACGGCGGTTGGGCAAACCTGTCAGCGGATCATGCAGCGCTTGATATTCGATCTCTTGTTTGGCTTCAATAATTGCGTCACGTTGCGCGCGCTCTCGTGTCACATCATGAGAAATCGATACGAAACCGTAAGTTTCACCGTGTTCCGTTGCCAGCGGCGAAATCCCAAGGGACACCCAATAAGGGCGTCCGTCTTTGCGATAGTTCAACAGTTCGAGTTTTATGGGTTTCGCGTCTCGTACCGCTTTACGGAGCATTGCAACATGTTCTGGATCGGTTTCTGGCCCCTGCAGAACAGACCCGGGTTTTCGACCGTGAATTTCCTCCATCGTGAAACCCGACAGCTTTTCAAACGCAGGGTTCGTCCAGGTCACGATGCCACGTCGATCGGTGACAACAATCGCATCATTTGCGCGTTCCGCAACGGCGGCCAGCTCCGAAAGCTCTTTTTTTTGTTGTGCAAGCCGCTGGTGCGGTTCAACAATTGTGGCACGACCTGCGGCGGCAAAAACGGCGAAGGCAAGGACCAACACCGTTGCAATTGCAGCCACGGTGTTGGTGAACAGATGTCGTTCTGCTGCGCGCACGGTTTTTTGATCCGGTTCCAGTACAATGGCGAGGTCTATCGTCTCCAAAGCTGCCGAAACGGCACCTTCTGCAAGCGGGACGCGACCGGCTTTTAGGTCTGAGGCATGAACGATGCGGATGGATTTCACGATGTCGTTCTGTGGAAAGACGGTCGTGCGATCAATTTCGAAGGTGGCGATCACGGCACCTTCAACAAACCCAGCATGTGAAATAGGTGCAGTCAGCAGCACATAGGTCCGAGCGCCATTCTCTCGGATCAAAACGTGATGAAGCGCGGATGGGACGTCCGCTGTTATATCTTCTACCAGTGTTTCGATTTCTGCCGTCTCAAACAGCGCACGAATGCCAGGTTCACGCGTATGAATTGCGATTTCCGAACCCAAAATATCGTAGACTGCAACCCAAGAGAGGTCGTCCGGCTGATGCCCGTTTTCCAAGTACCGCGACACGATGTCTTGGTTTCGGGCATAGCCCATTACGACATTTGTGACGTCTGGGGCATTTCCGATAACGTCCAGCAACAACAGGTGGCGTTCTAAGAGGCCTTGAAGGCTTCGCGCATCCGTGGCCACGCGCGTTTGAACGGCCTCGGTTTGTTGATCCACCAAGATCGGTGTGGAAGTGAGCTTTATCGCAAACGCAGATGATATTACGGCAAGCAGGAAAACCAGACCAAGGAGCGACCAAAATCGACGTTGCACCAGTGTTGAGGCGTCTCGCGCTTTTTGTACTGCCTTAGTGCGCATGTTCCAGCCGTCCGTCCTGCCTGAAACGCGCGAGGCACAAGTGCTCGATGCGCAGCGCCTCATGCCCGTCTGCGTTGTCCGCTGTATTCGGGGTAAAGGGCGGCGCATAGCGTTGCAGGATGCCATCTACGGGCGTGTCTAATGCCAATAGCGCCTTGCGTAGTTCAAGGCGCATTGATTCAATGCTCTGCCGGTCCCATTGCGGCTGGGATTGTGCCTGTCTTGCTGCCGCGATAAGGACGAGGCCCAAATCGTATCCGTGGACAAACCCTGTCGGAGCAGCAAGATCTGCGAGCGATTGCGCCGACGGTGCAGCACGGTGCAAGGCGGATTTCAGAATGGGGTTTGCCGCCATTTCTTGACGCAGCCCGCAGGTCTGCAAAACCGTGAGTTGCATATCGCGGCGCGTCTGATCTGGCACTGCATCTGCAAAATCTCCCCCCATAATGCCCCAGTGGCTAAAGATCCTTAGGTTTGGCTGTTCTTTGTGAAGGGCATTCACGACGGTCGCGCCATCATTCCAATTTGACAGCAGTACAGCACAATCCGGAGAGGTAGCGCCAACTTCCTCTGCAAGCAATGCGGCGGCGGTTTCGCTTATGCCGGACGGGAAGAACGTCGCAACTGTAGGAGAACGGTCGCGCACCGACAGTGCCTTCGTCAGCGATATAAAGTTCGCTTGTCCCCAACCTGTGTCCAGCAGGACCAGCGCTATACGAGCGCATTGGTTGCTTTGTTCCATTTTTTGCATAAAAAACTCACCCGTCTGTCTGTCATCTACAGACAGACGGAAGATCCAGTTTTCGTGACCCGCCGACGCCCGTGTGATGGGGCCCGCAGCGGACCAAGGAAGAAGTGTAAGGATGCCGTTTTCGTTTAAATAGTCTTTGTGTGCCAGGTAGGGGGGCGAGTGAAGGCCTCCGATGATTGCAAGGGCGCGGTCGCTTTTTTTATAGTGGCCATAAGTGCGCAGCGAGCGTTTGACATTTGCGCGGTGGTCCATTGGCACAATTTCAACTTGCTGACCGCCCAGTCTGAAGTTTTCTTCTTCCAAGGCGGTGCGAAGCCCAAGTTCGATGGCTTGCGCTGCTTTGGCGCTGATGGTGTAATCCGCATCAATCAAAAGGTGCACCGGCGTCGCGTTTGCTGGGGAAGGCAAACATACCCCAAGTAGCAAGCCACATGCGACAAGGACTGTATGCAGACCCACTAAACTCTCCCTCATGAACAGCACGTGGGTTGAGCTTGGCGATTGGGCCCTAATGGTTGATGAAGGTTCTGAAGTTAAACAAAATTTTATGCATTATTTTCGCCCGTTTTGGTAAGATGTCTGCCAGCCCGTCATTCGCTTGGTGGCCGTTCAACAAAACAAGCGGCCAATAAATGATTTTGCCCGATGATCGGGCAGGTTGATGCCATTTCTCTGCGACTTGACAAACGCCAGAGGCATGGCGACCTGGGGCGCGTGAGGGCGATGGTGTTTTTCCAAGGTCAACCATATCTGGGCACCGCCGTCCTCTCGGCCCTTGTATCCTCGGTCTGCAGGTAGAGGCAGGGCTTCCGGATTTTCAACGTCGCACAGGCAGAGTGTGTTTGGGTTTCGAACGCCGGTTACCGGTCTAGCGATGAA
>SPLB01000010.1 GCA_004566265.1 Paracoccaceae bacterium
CTCATTCTGAGCTGGCGCGTGATTCAAGGACGCCGGTCCAGCGGTGCCTCCTTGGGAGATGGCGGTGACACGACCCTGGAGCGCAGGATACGGGCACAGGGGAACCTGACAGAATATGCGCCGCTGTTTGTGGTGCTTATTGCGATTTTGGAACTGCAGGGGGGCAGTGCGCTGGTTCTTTCGTTTCTGTCGCTGGCTTTTGTCCTGGGGCGGCTTGGGCATGGGGTTGCCCTGGCCTTTACCACCGGAAATGTCGCTGGGCGCATTGGCGGCATGCTTCTGACCCTCGGGTCAATCGCCCTGGCAGTGCTTTACGGTGTGATCCTTCTGGTCTGACCGCCGAGCTTTCCGGTACAGAAATGGCCGCGTGTTTAGCGGTCTGTCTGGCGGGCGTAAAATAGCAGGGTCAGGAAGGTGGGGTCAGGCGGTGGCGCAGCAGCGCCAGCGGATGTGCCTTAAGCGAAAACCGCGTGGAGACATAATCCTCCACCACTTCTTCACCAAGGCTCATCCGCGGCAGATTGGCCTCGGGCTCATAAATCCCTTCGCCCTCCAGTTCGCGGGCAAACAGCGGCAGCGGTTTCGTCTTCGCCAACGCTTTCGCCGCCCACAGCGCCTCACGACGGCCAAGGCCCAGAGTGGAAAAGGCATCCGCCTCGGCCAATCGTTCAATTACCGCGGGGATCAGGCCCGCCTTGCGCCACAGGTCCTCAACCTCCCGGTAGCCGTTGCCGCGCGCTGCTGTAAGCCAACCTGCGTCCTCTTCGCTGATCCCTTTGATCTGCCGGAACCCCAGTCGCAAGGCAAAACCGCCCCGCCCGTCGGGTTCCATCACATTGTCCCAGTACGACGCATTTATGCAGATCGGGCGCACCTCCACGTCATGTTCGCGGGCATCGCGGATAATCTGCGCAGGCGCATAAAACCCCATCGGTTGCGAATTCAGAAGCGCACAGGCAAAAATGCCGGGGTGGTGACATTTGATCCAGGCCGACGCATAGACCAGCAGCGCAAAACTCGCCGCGTGACTTTCGGGAAACCCATATGACCCAAACCCTTCGATCTGGGAAAAACACCGTTCGGCAAAATCAGCATCATAGCCGTTCTTCGCCATACCGCGCATGAACAAACCGCGAAATTCACTGACCGTGCCGTGTTTCTTGAAGGTCGCCAGTGATCGGCGCAAACGATCGGCTTGCTCGGGTGTGAAATCCGCCCCCACAATAGCAATCTGCATGGCCTGTTCCTGAAACAGCGGCACGCCCAAGGTTTTACCCAGCACCTCGCCCAGCGCGTCGGATGGAAAAGAGACCTCCTCCTCCCCATTGCGTCGCCGGATATAGGGGTGCACCATATCGCCTTGAATGGGTCCGGGGCGAATGATCGCAACTTCGATCACCAGATCATAGAAATGACGCGGCCTCATCCGCGGCAAGAAGTTCATCTGCGCGCGGCTTTCCACCTGAAAGACGCCAATGCTGTCAGCCTTGCACAGCATGTCATAGACCGCAGGGTCTTCGGGCGGCAGCGTGGCGAGGTTGAAATCCTGCCTGTGATGGCGCTGTATCAGATCAAAGGCTTTGCGGATACAGGTCAGCATGCCCAAGGACAGCACATCGACCTTCAAAATGCCCAGCGCGTCAATGTCGTCCTTGTCCCAACAAATGACCGTGCGCCCCTCCATCGTGGCGTTTTCAATTGGCACCAGCTCGTCCAGGCGGCCTTGTGTGATAATAAACCCGCCCACGTGCTGCGAGAGATGCCGGGGAAAGCCAATGATCTGCTCCACCAGATCCAGCGTCATCCGCAGGCGGCGGTCGCTGGGGTCCAGACCGATCTCACGCAAGCGATGATCCCTGACAGCATCGGTCGCATAAAACCCCCAAAGCTGCGAGGACATCGCCGAGATTGTATCCTCGCTCAGCCCCATTGCGCGCCCCACCTCGCGGATGGCGCGTTTGCCGCGGTAGTGGATGACCGTCGCGCACAGGCCCGCCCGTTCGCGGCCATAGCGTTCATAGATCCACTGGATCACCTCCTCGCGGCGTTCGTGTTCGAAATCCACGTCAATGTCGGGCGGTTCATCACGGGCCTCGCTGACAAAGCGCTCAAACACCATGGTACCGATTTCCGGACTGACCGAGGTAATGCCCAGCGCATAACACACCACCGAATTGGCCGCTGACCCCCGCCCCTGGCAAAGGATATTGCGCGACCGCGCAAAGGCAACAATGTCGTTCACAGTGAGAAAGTAGGGCTCATAATTCAACTTTCCGATCAGGGTGAGCTCATGTTCCAGCATATCGCGCACCTTCTGAGGCGCCCCTGTTGGATAGCGCCCGCGCAGCCCAGCATGAGCAAGGCGAGCCAGCCGTTCCGATGGCGTTTCCCCCTGCCCCTCATCGGGATAATCATACCGCAGTTCGTCCAGTGAAAAGGTCAGCGACTGGGACAGTTCACCTGCGCGATAGACCGCATCCTCAAACCCTTTGAAAATCCGCAGCATCTCGACCTCGGACCGCAAACGCTGTTCACCATTGCAC
>SPLB01000061.1 GCA_004566265.1 Paracoccaceae bacterium
ATTTACAGCCACATCGGGTACAATCTGAAGGTTTCCGACATGCAGGCTGCCATCGGGCTCAGCCAGCTAGGAAAACTGGACAGTTTCGTTGAAACACGCCGAAAGAATTTCAACGGTCTAACCGCGCGAATGAAGCAGGCTGGCCTGGATGAATTTTACCACCTGCCTCAGGCGACCTCCGGCACGAACCCATCGTGGTTCGGCTTCCTACTCACGATACGGGACGGGGTGCCACTGGTGCGACGTGATGTAACCGCCGCTCTAGAGGATCAGAAGGTCGGGACACGCATGCTCTTTGCTGGCAATTTGATCCGCCAACCAGCTTTCGCACAGGCCAACTACCGCGTGAGCGGGCCGCTGGACGTCACGGACAAGGTTATGTCGGATGCATTTTGGGTCGGCGTCTGGCCGGGTCTGACTGATGCCCATTTGGATTACATGGTCGATACGCTCGCGAAAATCACGAAGAAACAACTTCATGTTGGAAAGGCCGCTGCAGAATGAAAGCTGTCATCCTTGCGGGCGGGCTGGGGACCCGCCTCTCAGAAGAAACCAGCCTAAAACCAAAGCCCATGGTCGAAATCGGCGGACGTCCGATCCTTTGGCACATCATGAAGATCTATACATCATTTGGAATTACCGATTTTGTGATCTGCCTCGGCTACAAAGGATATGTCATAAAGGAATTCTTCGCCAACTACGCTCTGCAGACGTCCGATGTGACGTTTGACATGGCAAGCGGCTCTGTCGAAGTCCACCGTGCAGCGGCGGAACCCTGGCGGATTAGTCTGATTGACACCGGTGAGCACACAATGACGGGCGGTCGCCTGAAACGAATTTCTCATTTGATCGATGACACATTCTGCATGACTTACGGCGACGGTGTCGGTGACATCAACATCAAGGAATTGGTCTCTTTCCACCGCTCCCATGGCCTGAAGTCGACGGTTACAGCAGTAGCCCCTCCGGGTAGATTTGGGCTGCTCGATTTGGACAATACCCGGGTAGCCGGTTTTGTCGAAAAACCGAAAGGCGAAGGCGGTCGGATCAACGGCGGGTTCTTTGTTCTCGAACCAGAAGCTTTGGATGTGATCGATGGCGACGCTGACATGTGGGAGGACAATCCTATGCGGCGGCTTGTTTCGCAGGGACAAATGGCGGCCTTTCACCATGATGGCTTCTGGCAGCCCATGGACACCTTACGAGACAAAAACAACCTGGAAAAACTCTGGAACGATGGGCATGCGCCTTGGAAGACTTGGGAAGCGCACCCTGTGAACACTGTTGTCGACAGTACGCTGATCCGCCCCCCAATCAGCCTGCACTGAAGGAGCCTGCTGCTATGCGCTGGCAAACACAATCTGAGTTCTGGCAAGGGCGCAGAGTTTTTCTGACCGGACACACCGGGTTTAAGGGAAGCTGGCTTGCCCACTGGCTCCTTCTGCTAGGTGCAGAAGTCCGCGGGTTCGCTTTGACGCCCGAACGTCGCCAAGTGCCTGAGGGTTTCCAACCTTTGTTTGAAGAACTGGCTCTAAGCGCCAGACTAGATCACATCGTCGGGAACATCAGGGACGAGGAAACCCTCAACGGATCTCTTCGAGCCTTCAATCCTGAAATTGTCCTACACCTTGCCGCACAACCGTTGGTTCGCGCCTCTTACCAAAATCCAGTTGAAACCTTTGCAACAAATGTCTTGGGAACAGCGCATCTGTTGAATGCGTGCAGGTCCTTGCCGGGTTTGCGGAGCATTGTCGTCGTCAGCAGCGATAAGTGTTACGAAAATCGCGAGCAGATCTGGGCCTATCGCGAAACGGATCCGATGGGGGGGCATGATCCCTATTCAAGCAGCAAAGGCTGCACGGAACTGGTGACAAACGCGTTTCGAGCTTCCTATTTTCCTTTGGAGCACGCGGACGACCATGGCGTGTCCATCAGCAGCGCCCGGGCCGGGAATGTGATCGGCGGCGGCGATTGGAGTGAAGACCGGTTGATCCCAGATGCTATGCGGTCGATGTTGGCTGGATCTCCGTTGGAGATTAGAAACCCTCGGGCTGTTCGCCCCTGGCAGCATGTACTGGAACCGCTTCAGGGCTATTTGACGCTTGCACAAAAAGGCGCAACGGATCCGGGTCTCGTTTCAAAGGGTTGGAATTTCGGTCCGGCCACCGAAGAGGCCCTGTCGGTCGGAGAATTGGTAAGCTGTCTAGAAAGCGAAATGCGTGGCAAGTTTTCTTGGAAAACAGGGGCTGATGACGGACCACATGAAGCGCAGCTTTTAACGTTGGACAGTACAGCGGCCCGTACGCATCTAGGCTGGAAACCAGCTTTGTCCCTGCAAAGCATGATCGACTTCACAGCAAGCTGGTACGGTTGCCACAACCCTGAACAGCGGGCGGACATGGTGTCCGGGCAGATCACGAATTATGTGCAAAGCCTTGAGCAATGAACGCATTGAATGGGAAAAAGATCCTCCTGACTGGGGCCACTGGTTTTTTGGGGGGATTGGCCCTCAAACGCCTCAGAGAAGTTGGGTGTGACGTAACTTGCATCAATCGAAACACTATCACTGATTTCACCAAGGGAACCGAGCGGGAGACACCCTGCGACACAACGTCTTCGCAGGAAATTTTTGAGTCACTCAGCGACCTTGGTGACTTTAGCGGTTCCGTTCTCGCACACATGGCTGCGAATATCGAGGGGCAGGAAAACACTTGCAATGTCGCTGACCTGGTTCAGGGGAATTTCTCTTTTGCTTTGAACGTCATTGAAGCGGCTAGGAAAAAAGGCTGCACGCGTGTTCTGAATTTTGGGACTGTCTTGCAATTTGATCATATGGGTCAGCCGCGCCCGGTTAACCTGTATGCCGCCCTGAAAGAAAGCTTCCAAGTCATCTTGGATTACTATTGCGACCGTTACAGAATGGATGCTTTCTCAGTGATTTTGTCGGATACATATGGGGAACGAGATTGCCGTTCAAAAATCGTTAACCATATTATCGACTGCGGTCTTCAAAAGCGCATCTGCGCATTGAGTGAGGGACGGCAAAAAATACGACCGATCCATCATGACGATTTTCTGGATGCGCTTTGTTTTGCGCTTATCCAGATCTTTGAGAAGGAACCGAGAGGACTTCACCACAAATATTCGCTGTACGGCCAAAACACAGTCAGCATTCGGGATCTGGCTGCCAAAATTTCAACGGTGACAGGCCTTGAAACCAAAGTTCGTTGGGGCGCTATCCCCGCAAATGATAGACTTCCAGAAGAACCGTTTGGAGCTATGCCCCCGATTGCAGGTTGGTGCCCTAAAGTTACGTTGGAGGATGGCCTCAGGCGAACCTTCCTCGCAAGGTCAGCTTTGATAAAGTGAGATGGCCCGATCTTCGGCTGGGCATATTTGTAAGACCCAGTGCAATACACTTCATGCAACAAGGAGCATAATCTAGGTCATGTTGACAAATGGCGCACCCATAGGCGGATTGAGTTTATGTCGAGTCAGGACTTCGGTAACGGGGGCGTCCCAGTCAAGCGGTTTCGCTCAAAACAATTGATCCGCCATAGCTGACGTGCCCCCATCGGGTGGTCCGGTTTGATTGTTA
>SPLB01000351.1 GCA_004566265.1 Paracoccaceae bacterium
CACGCCATAGGTGAAATCTGTGACCTCTTCACGCCAGACGAATGTTGGAATTTCTGCGCCGCCGCTGGATACACCTCATGAATAAGTGGAAACGCTTTAAAGCGACTTCGGCATCGCGGACTTTGCTGTGCATCGGGAAGGCGTTGTTGCAGCCCCCCCTCTTTAGGCGTGACTACCCTTTTGCATCTACACTTACGAAACGCGGCCAATCCCGGCAGTGCACAAGGAATTGAGGCGGTCGATGAGGGCGATGGAGATGTGAATTTCGGTGGCCAGGATCTCTTGCGGTGATGCGCGCACTGAATGCCTTCAAACACCGCATCTCTGGCGCGATCCGCCTCCGTGCGTGGTGTCTCGTCCAGCGTTTCACGATGGCCGGACCGCAGTGCCGCGGGGGGCAAGATTCCGCTCTAACCTGTGCCGCTGGGCAGCTTGCTTTTCACGGCCGGCATTAACTCCGGATCGGTATAATCAGGGCAGAATTACACCCGATGATGACGTTGGGGCAACAGCGCCTGCCTTAGGCTCCTTCTGTGGTCACGCTGCTTATCTTTGCGTCCTTCGGATTTTGGTCGAGCGGTCCTCGCAGGACGGGGGAAGTCGCTGCCGCAGCTGGGAGTGAATTCGGCAGCGCGGCTGTCAGACTTGAAAGCATCCATCGCAAGATGCACCTTGCGCCATTGGCGTCGCCCCTAAGCGCCGTGTTTGAGGGCCTGTCATGCGAAATCGCAAAGGAACTTGATCTCGCTACTGTCCACCAGTAGACTCCGTGGCCCATCGGCGCGGCGACATGGAAGTTTGTCGGCCAGAGCCGTCTGTCGAGGGCTCAGTATCGAGAAATCAGAAATAGGACAGCCCCGTCCCGCCAACTGCAAAGAGATTTTTGATTTTCAGATTAATTCATGACGCCCACTGACACGGGGATGTTGTTCAGGCCGCTGTATACTGGCATAAGACCCCACCCTGCCTGAACCCGAAAGGGTGGCGCGGTGGACGCTCAATTCTAGGAGGAGCAGATTGTCCAAGTCGGGAACACTCGTCTCACAATGCGAGCAACGTGAAAACGCACGGCAGAAGATCCTCGAGGTGATCCGGGCCACAGAGCATATCGCCCGGATCGACATTGCCAAGGCTACCGGCGTAAGCCCCGCAACCGTCACGGCGTTGACGTCCGAGCTTCTTAATGCAGGTCTCATTTGTGAAGTGGCCCCCCAAAGCCATACTGAGGGCCGTCGTGGCCGCCCCCGCGTGGGGCTTGCCATTCGCGGCCATGCGCATCGCATTGCGGGCATCAAAGTGGCGCGTCATCAGATCTCTGTTGTGGTTACGGATTTTGCTGGTCACGAGCTTATCCATCACGTTTCGCCTCTGGATACCGGCCGGATGCCTGGCCAAATGCTGGCTCAGGAAATCCAGCGCACTCTCGAGGAGACCTGCAAGCGTGGCGACTTCTCGCTCACTGAACTGTCTGGCGTTGGCCTGGGCCTGGCGGGCATGATTGATGCGCCCCGCAACTTCGTCTATTGGTCTTCCTCTCTGGAAGAGCGCAATACTCATTTTGCCGACACGGTCGAGACGCTGTTGCAGTGCCCTGTGTTCATCGACAATGATGCAAACCTTGTGGCCAAGGCGGAGCATCTGTTCGGAGCCGGGCGCAACTGCAGTAATTTCATCGTCATCACCATTGAACACGGTGTCGGCATGGGGGTGGTTATTGACGGCCAAATCTATCGTGGCTCCAGAGGTTGCGGTGCCGAATTTGGCCACACCAAGGTCCAGCTGGAAGGTGCGCTGTGCCAGTGTGGTCAGCGCGGCTGTCTTGAAGCCTATGTCGGCGACTATGCCCTCCTGCGTGAAGCCAATACCTCGAGTGGAGGCGAACGCTACTATCCGACCCTCGCGTCGCTGTTCAGCGCCGCGCAGAAAGGAGACGCCATCGCGCAGTCTGTTTTGGACCGCGCGCGCCGGATGTTCGCACTGGGGCTCGCCAATATAGTCAATATCTTCGACCCCGGCAAAATCATCCTTGCCGGAGCGCGCCTGTCGTTTGACCACCTCTATTCGGAACGGGTCATCGACGAGATGCAACAATGGGTCGTCGACATTGGAGCCCCAATGCCAGAGATTTTGGTGCATGACTGGGGCGATCTGATGTGGGCGAAGGGAGCCGCGGCTTATGCGATAGAAGAAGTCTCCGCGCTCGCTGTAAAACGATTGACTTGGGCGGCGACCTAACCTCCCGTTTACGTTTGGACGTGCCACGGAATTGTTCCGCTCCTTTGACTAGGTATTTTGCCGCAAAGAAGAGAAGTGATCGCGGAAATTCGGACCAGTTGTTAAAGTGGATCGTATGACGAGAGAGACGGTCCACAACGAAGAAGAGAAAGCACCATTTAGCGGAGTTCAAAGCGAAGGTTGCGCTTGAAGCGATCCGCGAGGAAATGACCCTGGCAGAGCTGTCGAAGACGTACGGCGTGCATGCGAACCAGATCAGCACTTGGAAGCAAGCCGCGATTGCGAACATGGCTTCTGCGTTCACAAAACGCGGATCCGCGCCTTAGAGCGTGAGCGCGGCGGACGTTGAGAAGCTGCATTCGAAGATTGGCCAGCTGACGTTGGAAGACGGTTTTTTGGGAGAAGCGCTCGCCAAGGCTGGTCTGTTGGGGGCGCAAAGAAATGACCATCCAAGACCACAAGCTGAGCCTCACGCGTCAGGCCGATCTGCACGGTATCCGTCGGGGCAGCCTGTATGACGAGCCGCGCCCCACCCGCGAAGATGATCTAAAGCTGATGCGCCGGATCGACGCGCTGCACATGGAATATCC
>SPLB01000352.1 GCA_004566265.1 Paracoccaceae bacterium
CGGCTGGGCGTTCGCATTGTCAAGGACGATCAGACGGTGGGCTTCTTGCCTGTTGAGATGCTGCGCGACACCGCGCACGGTGTCTGGCTTGGCGGCTTACCCGATACGGCGGACGTGATTGTTGTCGGGCAGGATTTCGTCACCGCAGGTGTTCCGATCGAAGCAACATATCGCACCCTGTCGGAAGGATCCGATCAATGATGGGCATCGTCGATTGGGCCGCCTCGCGCGCCCGGATGGTTATGGCGTTCATCGCCATTTCCCTGCTTGTAGGCGCCTTTGCCTATGTCAGCCTTCCCAAAGAGGGCGAGCCAGATATTGAGATCCCTGCGCTCTTTATTTCGGTCGTCTTCCCCGGCATCTCGGCTGAGGACAGCGAAACCCTCCTTGTGAAAGTCATGGAGACCGAGCTTGCCGATCTCGATGGTCTCGACAAAATGTCGTCGACCGCCGCCGAAGGTTATGCCGGTGTCGCGATTGAGTTCGACTTTGGTTGGGACAAAGCTGCCGTCTTGGCTGAAGTGCGCGATGCAATGGACACCGCGGAGGCGGATTTTCCGGACGGCGCCGAGAAATACTCGATCACCGAATTTAACTTTTCCGAGTTTCCGATTGTTATTGTGAACCTTACCGGTCCAGTCCCCGAACGCACTATGGCGCGTCTGGCAAAAGACCTTCAGGACGAGATAGAAGCGCTCGACAGCGTTTTGGAAGCTGGTATTGCAGGCAACCGGGACGAAATGGTCGAGGTGCTAATCGATCCTCTTCAACTTGAAGCTTACAATGTGACTGCGCTCGAACTGATCACCGTTGTTCAAAACAACAACAAGCTCATTGCAGCGGGTGAAGTCGACAGCGAACAAGGCGCGTTTTCGGTCAAGATCCCCTCGTCGTTTGACAGCGTCGAAGACATTTATGCTTTGCCCGTCAAAACCAATGGCGACCGGGTTGTTACTCTTGGCGAGCTGGCGCAGATCAACCTGACCTTTGAAGACCGCGAAGGAACCGCCCGTTTTGACGGCGCGGATACTGTGGCGCTGCAGGTGGTGAAACGCAAAGGGTTCAACCTTATCGACACTGTGGATGAGGTCAAAGCAACCCTTGCCGCAGCCCAGGCAAAATGGCCGCCGGAGCTGAAAGCTGCCGTGCAGTTGGGGACGTCCAACGACCAGAGCCGGGTTGTCGGTTCCATGGTGAGCCAGCTTGAAGGGTCGGTTCTGACTGCGATTGCGCTGGTGATGATCGTCGTGCTGGCAGCATTGGGCAGCCGTGCAGCACTGCTGGTTGGCTTTTCGATCCCGACCTCTTTCTTGCTGTGTTTTGCCCTTCTGGCTCTAATGGGAATATCTATCTCTAACATTGTGATGTTCGGTCTGATCCTCGCGGTCGGCATGCTGGTGGATGGCGCGATTGTGGTTGTGGAATACGCCGACAAACGCATCTCTGAGGGCACCGGCCCGATGCATGCCTATGTCGAGGCCGCGCAACGCATGTTCTGGCCAATCATTTCGTCCACTGCGACCACACTGTGTGCCTTCTTGCCGATGCTGTTTTGGCCTGGTGTTCCGGGCGAGTTCATGGGCATGCTGCCGGTGACGCTTATTTTTGTTCTGTCGGCCTCTTTGGTGGTGGCCTTGGTGTACCTGCCAGTATTGGGCGGTGTGACAGGCCGCATTTCCCGCACCATAGGGTCATTTTCCGACGCTTTGCGCGCCACTCTTCCTTGGATCCTGCGTGCCTTGCTGGTGCCGCTGGCACTTTGGGGCATGTTTTCCGGCGCAATGCAGATGCTGAACCCTGCCTACCTAATCCCCGCGGGCGACGGCATCGCCGCAGTCATATTCGGCATGGTGCTGTTCATTTTTGCGTCGCTTTTTGCCTCTGTGGCGTTGGGGGCTGCGGAGTGGCGGCGCACCGAACAGAGGGTCGAGGCCCGTAATCGTTTGGGCTTGTTTGGCTGGTTCATAAAGCTGATTGCAGGCAACCCGATCATGCCAATCGTCACGCTGGTCGTGGTCGGAATTGGGATTGGGTCCGTTTTCCAGACCTTTAGCCAGAACAACTATGGGGTCGAGTTCTTTGTTGCACAGGAGCCGGAACAGGCCACGGCCTACGTCCGTGCGCGTGGCAACCTGTCGCTGGCGGAAAAGGACGCTATGGTCCGTGCCACAGAAAACCTGATCCTGCAACATAAGGCTGTCACCAATGTGTTCTCCTTCGCCGGTCAAGGCGGGTTGAACACTGATGCCTCGGGCGCGGGCACCCCACCCGACACCATTGGCCAGGTCCAATTCGAAATCACCCCATGGGAAGAGCGCCCGACGCAGAACGAACCAATCCTTGGCGGCTTATTCTCACGGGAGGTTACCGCCGACGAGTATTCCGGTGATCTTGTGCTGGAGCAGCTGCAAGCTGCGGTGGACGCCCTTCCCGGTTTTGAGGTTGAAATTCGCGCCATTGCGGGCGGACCTGCCTCAGGCAAGCCCGTGCACCTGCGCATCAGTGGCGACAACTGGGGCCCGCTGACCGAGGCCGCATTGGCCGCACGCGCCCAGTTCGAAGACACCTCGGGTCTGGTCCAAATCGAAGACAGCCTGCCGTTGCCGGGCATTGACTGGGAAATTGATGTGGATGTGGCCAAAGCGGGTCGTTACGGCACCGATGTGGCCTCTGTGGGCGCAATGGTGCAACTGGTGACACGCGGGATCCTTCTGGACACCATGCGCGTGGACAGCTCGGATGAAGAGATTGAAATCCGCCTGCGCCTGCCCGAAGAGCAGCGCGTGCTGTCCACATTGGACACCCTGAAGCTGCGCACCTCGGAAGGGCTGGTGCCGCTGTCGAACTTTGTGTCACGCCAGCCGGTCCCCAAGATCGCCACGATTTCGCGCACCGAGCAGCAGCGGTACTTCGATGTGAAAGCGGATGTCGAACCGGGCCTGACCGAAGTCTTCGCAAGCGACGGAAAGGAATATCGTTCAGTGGCCATTCTGAAGGAGCTCCCGGAAGGAACTGCCGCCCAAAACCCTGTCTATGCGTTGCCAAATGGCGGTGAGGCTGAGGTCGTCACGCTGACAGGGGCAAAAGACCTGTCCGACCTGTCAGCAGCACTGGGCAGCGATGATTGGAAACTCGTGCCGATCAATGCCAACGAACGCATTGAGACACTAACAAAATGGCTGAACACCGATCCTTTTGGGGCAAACATCACCTGGGAATGGACCGGGGATCAGGAAGAACAGGCCGAATCCGGCGCCTTCCTGTCCAAGGCTTTTGCCGGTGCACTGGCGCTGATGTTCGTCATCCTACTGGCGCAGTTCAACAGCTTTTACAATGCAGTGCTGGTGCTTTTGGCGGTGGTCCTGTCCACCACCGGTGTTCTGATCGGCATGATGGTCATGCAGCAACCGTTTTCAATCATTATGACCGGGACCGGCATTGTGGCACTGGCGGGGATTGTGGTGAACAATAATATTGTTCTGATCGACACCTATCAAGAGTTCTCGCAACATATGCCACGGATCGAGGCGATCATTCGCACCGCGCAGGCGCGCATCCGCCCAGTTCTGCTGACCACGATTACCACCATGGCAGGCCTTGCCCCGATGATGTTTGGCGTAAGCCTCGACTTCTTCGGTGGCGGTTACACCATCGACAGCCCCACTGCGTTGTGGTGGAAACAGCTGGCGACCGCCGTCGTGTTTGGACTTGGTATTGCAACCGTTTTGACACTGGTTGTCACGCCATCCCTGCTGGCAGTCCGGGTTTGGGCGTCGACCTATTGGTTCGCGATGGGGCGTGGTCTTGCGCGCGCCACCCGCGGGGCCTCCAGTCGGATCGCCCGCGACATGCAGCTGCGCCGCAAGGCGCGTCAGCTCCCCTCGACCGAAATCGACTGGTCGCGACTTGAGGGGGGGCAACCAAAACCGGACAGCCCTGAAGGCCACGCCCAACCGGTGATGAAAACCCCGAACCTGCGCGCCGCAGAATGAAAAAAGCCCCGCTTTGGCGGGGCTTTTCTTTATCGAGCCTTGAGCTTAGACGGCGGCTCAATCGGTAAAAGCGTATTCGCTCAGTTCACACAGGTTGAGATCAAGGTCCTCGGTCTCTGCACCATCAGAAAACCAACCACGGAGGTCATAAACACACCTCGTTGCACCCTCTGTGATCAACACGTCGCTTCGAATACCGGCGCCAGATAACCGCCTTCCAGCAGGCTTTAATCCCTGC
>SPLB01000062.1 GCA_004566265.1 Paracoccaceae bacterium
CGGCCTTTGCGGGGGCCGAGCTTGCGCTGGCGGCCTCTGGCACCGTATCACTGGAGCTTGCAGCGGCCAGAACGCCAATGGTCGTGGCCTATAAGTTCAACTGGCTCACCTGGCACATCATGAAACGTATGGCGCTGATTGATACGGTGACGTTGGTTAATTTGGTCAGTGGCACGCGGGTTGTGACCGAATGCCTCGGGCCAGACTGCACGCCAGAAAAAATCGCCAACGCGTTGGTGGAGCTCCGCGCCTCCCCACAATCTCAGGCCGAGGCAATGGCGCTGACGATGCAAAGGCTGGGGCAGGGTGGCGAAGAACCAGGGCTTCGCGCGGCACGTGCAGTGCTGGACCGTCTTTAATTCCGCGCACCGCCGTCGCGAAAATCCAGAGAATTTGAGGCAAACCCGCAGCATTCAACATGCTGAGGGTCTTTTTCTGTCGGCGTTAGTGCCCGCGCCAGATCCAGCCGCCTCCAAAGATTCGACTGCCTTCGGCCGCGTAGAACACGCAGGCCTGACCGGGTGACACACCTTCTTCCGGTGTCAGCAGTTCCACCTCGGCGTCGGTGTCAGAGATCGGGCGGATGATGGCTTCACGCGGCGGGCGGGTAGAGCGCACCTTCACCTTCAGATGCCACTCTTCGCGCGACGAAAACGGCTCGTCGCCAAGCCAGTTGATCTCGCGAACGGGGATTTTTCGGGTGGCCAGCATCTCTTTGGGGCCGACCACAACCTGCTTGTTGTCCACGTCGAGTTTCACCACATAAAGTGGCTCGCTCAGACCGCCAATGCCAAGACCGCGACGCTGACCAATGGTATAATGGATCACGCCCTCATGCGCCCCCAGAACGCGGCCATCTGCGTGCACGATATGGCCGGGCTCCGCTGCACCGGGACGCAGTTTTTCGATCACGGCAGCATAATTCCCGTCAGGTACAAAGCAGATGTCCTGACTGTCAGGTTTGTCGGCAACGGCCAATCCGTACTGCGCCGCCATCGTGCGCGTTGCGTCCTTCGACGGCAGGTGACCCAAAGGAAAGCGAAGGAAATCAAGCTGAGCAGGCGTGGTGGAGAACAGGAAATAGCTCTGATCGCGGTTGGCGTCTTCGGCCGAATGCAGCTCTGGACCATGAGCGCCCATCATCCGCTGGATGTAGTGACCGGTGGCCATGCAATCGGCCTCAAGATCCTTTGCGGTCTCCAGAAGATCTTTGAATTTGACCCGCTCATTGCAACGAATGCAGGGCACCGGAGTGGCCCCACCTAGGTAGCTGTCAGCAAATTCGTCGATCACCGCATCCTTAAAGATATTCTCGTAGTCGAGCACATAATGCGGGAAACCACGTTCTTCCGCGACGCGACGGGCATCGTGTATATCAATGCCCGCACAGCAGGCCCCTTTCTTCGCGAGCGCCGCACCATGGTCGTAAAGCTGCAGCGTGACGCCTACAACGTCATATCCCTGATCGGCCAGGTGGGCGGCCACAACGGAGCTGTCGACCCCGCCGGACATTGCGACGACGACGCGGGTTTCGGATGGCGGCTTGGCAAAGCCAAGCGAATTCAAAGGCGCTTCATTCACTGGTGTCTTGGTGTCCAGTGCCATGGCGATCTCCTGACTTGGGTGCGGGTGCAGAAAGCATCGGGGAATATAAGAAAATTCGAAATATTCTCAAGGGGGGCATTTCATCTCCCATTAAGGCTAACGGGACATTCTCCTGTCAGAGAGAAAAAGACGCATACCCACAAGGATATAGCGATGTACTTGAAGAAAGTGGATGGCCCGCGCGCTGTCACCCTGCCGGATGGAACTGTGATGACCCGCGCGGATCTTCCGCCTGAAAACACGCGCCGATGGGTTGCCTCACGAAAAGCTGCGGTTGTTCGGGGAGTGCTGTACGGCCTGATTCCTCAGGCTGAAGCCTTAAAAATATATGGTCTGAGCGAGGAAGAGTTTCGCAGCTGGATCGCAGCCGTCGCAGATCACGGCGAAGATGCCTTAAAAGCAACGCGTTTGAAGAACTATCGCAAGACGTAACCGAAAATATTCAGGTCATCTTGCCGTTGGTTGAAAAATTAACCAACATGGTAACTGGAGATTAACCTTTTCAATTCAAGGTTAACGCAACCTAAGGGAAACAGTTTACAGGCGGAGACCCAATCATGCGCATTCTTCTGGTCGAAGATGATCCAACGACAGCAAAAAGCATCGAGCTGATGCTGACACACGCGAACCTCAACGTCTATTCCACCGATCTTGGCGAAGAGGGTATCGATTTAGCCAAGCTGTACGATTACGATCTGATCCTTCTTGACCTTGGCCTTCCGGACATGAACGGCCACGAGGTCCTGCGGCAGCTGCGTATGGCACGCATTGAAACCCCGATCCTGATACTGTCCGGCGCGGATGACACTGAAAACAAGATCAAAGGCTTCGGGTTTGGCGCAGATGATTATCTGACCAAACCGTTTCACCGCGAAGAGCTGGTCGCCCGAATTCATGCGATCATTCGTCGTTCCAAAGGTCATTCGCAGTCTGTCATTAACACCGGTAAGGTTGCCGTGAACTTAGATGCCAAAACCGTTGAGGTCGGCAGTAAGGCTGTGCATCTGACTGGCAAAGAATATCAGATGTTGGAGTTGCTGTCCTTGCGCAAGGGTACCACTCTGACCAAGGAAATGTTCCTCAACCACCTTTATGGCGGTATGGATGAACCGGAACTGAAAATCATCGACGTGTTCATCTGTAAGTTGCGGAAAAAACTCTCGACGGCAACTGGTGGTGAAAACTACATCGAAACCGTTTGGGGCCGCGGCTATGTTCTTCGGGACCCTCAAGAGGAAATGGGCGGCGATGAAGCGCCGATGGCTGTGGGCGCCTGACCCAGGCCCGCATTGAATGGGCTTACTGCGCAGTTCGCGATAAGCCACTGAAACCATATAAATTAAGACTCTCGTGACGTGACTGTTTGCGCGGCGGGAGTCTTTTGTTTTCCTTGACCACTGGACCTTGTTTCGACTGAATACTATCAGTCGTCATAAAGCGCCTCGGGCAAGGATCTGAAAAATGAAACTACAAGACTATCTTGACGTTTCGAAGCTAACGAAAAAAAATGCTCAGCTTGAGCTTGATGAGCTTGCACGCCAAATTGAGAACGCAAATTCCGCGTACCACGCAGGCGACGACCCTATTCTGACCGACGCAGAGTTCGATGCAAAAAAGCGGCGCGTCAAAGCAATAGAAACCAAATTTCCGGACCTCAGAGGCCTGTTTAGTCCAGACTTTCAGGTTGGAGCGCCTGCGGCTTCGGGTTTTGGAAAGATACCACACGCCGTTCGCATGATGTCTTTGGGCAATGCGTTTGAAGATCGTGATGTAAGCGATTTTGTCCGTAGTATTTGCAAATACCTTGGTCTTGCAGGGGCGGATGATCTGTCCTTCACGGCAGAGCCAAAGATCGATGGCCTGTCTTTGTCGTTGCGGTACGAGCATGGAACGCTCATCCATGCCGCAACCCGCGGCGACGGTTCCGTGGGGGAGAATGTGACGGCGAATGCTCTCACAATTTCGGACATTCCGCGAGAAATTGAGAACGCGCCGGAGGTCTTGGAGGTGCGAGGTGAAGTCTACATGAGTCACGCAGACTTTGCAGCCTTGAACATTCGCCAAGAGAAGCACGGCGCAAAGCTGTTTGCCAACCCGCGGAATGCGGCCGCTGGGTCGCTTCGGCAGCTCGATCCAGACATCACCCGGGCGCGGCCTTTGCATTTCTTTGCTTACAGTTGGGGGCAACTGTCTTCACCAATTGCAGAAACCCAATTTGATGCGATCAAGCGGCTTGAACGTTTCGGATTTGCGACAAACCCACTGACCCGACAGTGTGGAACGGTCGCTGAACTGATTGCGCATTATCGAAGCATTGAAGGCCAGCGCGCGTCTTTGGGCTATGATATCGATGGCGTTGTCTACAAGGTTGATCGGCTGGATTTGCAAGAACGACTCGGGTTCCGCTCTACTACGCCGCGATGGGCCATCGCGCATAAGTTCCCCGCTGAACTTGCTTGGACTCGGCTTGAGGGGATCGATATTCAGGTCGGACGGACAGGCGCATTGTCGCCTGTCGCACGCTTGCAGCCTGTGACCGTTGGCGGTGTCGTTGTGTCCAACGCAACCCTTCACAATGAAGATTATATTCGGGGGTTCGACTCCAAAGGCACTTCAATTCGGGGTGGGAAGGACATTCGCGTTGGCGACTGGGTCCAGATTTATCGCGCGGGCGACGTCATTCCAAAGGTCGCCGATGTCGATTTGGGGCGGCGTTCGCAGAATACCGTCGAATATGACTTTCCAACAAAGTGTCCGGTCTGTGGCAGCCCTGCGCTCCGCGCAGATGGTGACGCAGTGAGACGTTGCACGGGCGGCCTCATCTGTGATGCGCAAGCGGTGGAAAAACTCCGGCATTTTGTTTCGCGGGCGGCCTTTGATATCGAAGGCATGGGCGCAAAACAGGTCGAGCAATTCCATGCAGACGGGTGGATCAAAGAACCCTCAGACATTTTCACGCTTGAAGACCGTTTTGGCCGTGGGATGCAGCAGCTAAAAAATCGAGAAGGCTGGGGCGAAAAATCTGCAAAGGCATTGTTTGAAGCGATTAGCAAAAAACGCCGTGTGGAGCTTGGAAAACTTGTGTTTGCATTGGGAATTCGCAATGTAGGCGAGGTCGCATCCCGCGATTTGGCTTTGCACTTTAAAGTGTGGGATCGTCTGGTTGAGATAGTTGATCTTGCACTTTTGGCGGCAATTGCTTATCGCAAAGCGGATGACGCAGCTACCCGCGAGCGCATTGCAGCAGTGCAAGGGTCGCGGAGGGCTCGAATCTCCGAAGTTCGAAAATCCGCTTTGGCTGAAGCAGATGTTCCTAAAGCTTCTCAGGCAGCCTGGGACGAATTGGTTGAACTAGATGGTCTCGGACCGGTCCTTGCTTTGTCGCTTTGTGATGCGCTGTCTAACTGCGAGGAGCGCGCAGCAATTGACCGTTTGATCGCTCACCTGACGATTTTGAGCCCAGAAGACCCTGTGGCTGATAGTAGAGTTTCGGGTAAAACCGTTGTTTTTACAGGAACTTTAGTGCGCTTGAAACGTGCGGAGGCCAAAAAACAGGCAGAATCCTTGGGGGCAAAGGTAGCTGGAACCGTGTCAAAAAAAACGGATATCTTGATCGCTGGCGAAGATGCGGGATCCAAAGCTGCCAAAGCAGCGGAACTGGGTGTAAAAATTATGAACGAAGATAGTTGGCTGGAGTTGATTGAACGGGGATGAGCGGGCGTCCGGAGGTACTATTTCCCCTATTTGGAAGCATTGAAAATTTGCAGGGGGTTGGACAAAAAACAGCAGCTTCCTTTGCGCAAATGAAAATTTCAGCGCCCGTAGACTTACTGTTCACCTTACCCCAAGGGCTGATAGATCGTCGCCGAAGAGACAGTATTCATGGCGCGGATTTCCCCTCGGTCTTGACAGTAGAAGTAGCAATCATCCGTCATCAAGCTGCACGCACTCGTGGCGGCGCTTACAGAGTATTGGTGAGCGACGGGAAGACCGAATTTCAGCTTGTTTTTTTCCACGGC
>SPLB01000353.1 GCA_004566265.1 Paracoccaceae bacterium
AGACCGACGCGACATAGCCCAGGCCTGTTTTGATTTCCTGCCCACCCGCGCCCGGCTTGATCTGGCCGGCTGGCCAGATACTGATCTATTCGCGCATTCCTAAGGCAGCCAATGGATCTTTATTCCCGGACAATATCGCTTCTCAGGATCTTTCTCCCATTGGCCGCTCTGGTGCTGCTGTCGACCGTATTTTTAATGTCGCAGCGCATTCGCCCTACTGCACAGATCCCTTTTGCCCCCAAAGAGATCGAAGACCGCATTGCAGGCCATCAGGTCACAGCGCCCTTCTACACCGGCGTCACCAAGGCCGGTCACGCGGTCATGATTGCAGCGGCACGCGCCCTGCCAAATCAGGGCGATCAGGTGGCACAGGTCAACGAAATCGGCGCCGAGATCCGCATGATCGATGGCACACGTCTGCTTGTTCTGTCCAACAACGTCCGTCTGGTACAAGGTGGAACGATGGCAGAGCTGGAAGGCAATGTGCGCATTCACACGTCTAGCAACCTTCAGATTGTCACCAAAAAGATCGAAGCGTCTCTGGATGAACTGGATGTACAGGCCCCGGAACAGGTACAAGCACGGGGTCCATTGGGCGATCTAAAGGCCGGATCCCTTCGGATCTTTACGGAAACGCAAAACGGACCGGCGCAAATAAGGTTCCACAAGGGCGTGAAGCTGATATACGATCCCGGAAACAGAGAAAGATAAGTCGTGCGACACATAATTGGTCTGGTTTTCTGTGGCCTTCTGGCTTTTTCCCCTGTGGTGGCGACGGGGCAATCCGCAGCCTTGGCCTTTGGTCAGGTAAAAACGGATCCTTCCACTCCCGTTGAGGTCACAGCTGATGCGCTGGACGTGCGCCAAAGCGACGGTTCGGCCGTTTTCACCGGAAATGTGCTGATCGTTCAAGGCGACATGCGGTTGAGCGCAGATCGCGTTCAGGTCGTAAATCGGACCGAAGGCGATGGAATTGATCGACTGCAGGCCTCCGGCAATGTGGTTCTGGTCAGCGGCACGGATGCCGCCGAAGCGCAGCGCGCAGACTACAGTGTGACCTTGGGTCAAATTGTTATGACCGGCGACGTGCTTGTCTCCCAGGGGGCAAGCACAATCGCGTCAGAGCACATGAAAATTGATCTGGCCAGCGGTGCTGCAACCTTGTCTGGGCGTGTGCGGACCTTCCTGAACACAGGCGATCAGAACTGATATGAGCCAACCGGAACTGACCGTGACCGAGGGCACCTCTGGTCTGCGCATTGAAAAGCTGCGCAAGAGTTACCGAAAACGCGTGGTCATCCGCGATGTGTCAATGCAGCTCGCCCGCGGTGAGATTGTGGCGCTTCTGGGTCCGAACGGATCGGGCAAAACCACCAGCTTCTACGCGATCGCCGGTCTGGTCTTTGCCGAAGGCGGCACCGTCAGCATTGATGGGCAGAATGTCACCTCCCTTCCAATGTACCGCCGCGCTCGTCTTGGTATTGGTTACCTGCCACAAGAAATGTCGATCTTCCGTGGCCTGTCCGTCGAAGACAACATCCGCGCGGTTCTGGATATTGCAGTAAATCAGGAACACAAACGGCGTGAACGCTTAGAAGAACTGCTGTCTGATTTTTCAATAGAACATCTTCGCCGCGCCCCGGCCCTGGCGCTCTCGGGTGGAGAACGCCGCCGGGTAGAGATTGCCCGCTGTCTGGCGGCCGATCCGAAATACCTTCTGCTCGACGAACCCTTTGCCGGAGTCGACCCGATCTCGGTTGGGGATATCCGCAATCTGGTGACTGACCTAAAGAAACGTGGTCTGGGCGTACTGATCACCGACCACAATGTGCGCGAGACACTCGAAATCGTCGACCGCGCCTATATTCTGCACGACGGGCATGTTTTGATGTCTGGCACGCCTGAACAGGTTGTCGAGAACGAAAATGTCCGCCAAGTGTATCTTGGCGATAATTTCCGCATTTCCTGAGTGCTGTTTACATAACTTTCCGAACAAAGACTATCATTTTAACCCGCATCTTCGCACGGTTGGTGGTCTGATTTACATTGACTTCCCCCTCCCTTTGTCATCGAATTATCACATGGCATATGCAATTTGCGGCAGGAACTCGACTTCGACCTTGGCTCCAAGGCCCGTTATGTTCTGCCGCAATGGCTGTGCCACCCCCACCCGCAGCTTGGAACAACCGGCCGTGCTGGCAACGCGTTTTGATGCGTCCATCCTTCATGCGCCATTGACCTCTTATGCTGCGGCGCAAAGATGAGGAGATCACATGCGTTACACCATCAGCGGAAAACAGATCGACATCGGCGAATCGCTGCAGAGCCACGTACAGGGTGAATTGAGCGCTGTGCTAGAGAAATATGCAGGCCGCCCAACCGACGCTCAGGTCGTTTTTTCCCGCAACGCGCATGAATATGTCTGCGAGGCTACCGTGCATCTGTCCACTGGGCTCACCTGTCAAGCCAAATCCCATGCAACGGAAATCTATGCCTCTTTTGACAAAACGCTGGAGAAAATGGACAAGCAATTGCGCCGATACAAACGGCGCTTGAAAGATCATCACCGCGCTCGCGGAGAACCTGTTGAACTTTCCGGCGCGAGTTCGTATATCCTCGCCTCCGAAGCGGCGGATGCCAGCGAAGAACCGGAGACCCTCCAGCCCATTATTGTGGCAGAGATGGAGACAAAGATCCCGGAACTCTCCGTTGGGGAAGCCGTTATGCAGATGGAGCTGGCCGGAGCCCCGGTTCTGGTGTTCCGCAACGAAAACAAAGACGGTTTGAATGTGGTTTATCGGCGCGAAGATGGTAACATCGGCTGGATAGACCCATAAAAGTCGATCTCTTTTGGGGGGGCGAACCCCCCCATTCGATCACGAGTGGAGCAGGCAAAAATGCAGATTTCAACAATCCTGAGCCAAGAGGCTGTTAGGGTCCTTGGAGCTGTTTCCTCGAAAAAACGTCTATTCCAGGACGTGGCTGAGGTCGCCAAAGCCGCCTATGGCCTGCCTGTGGATCTCACCCTCCAAGCCCTGCTGGACCGTGAAAGCCTTGGGCCAACAGGCGTAGGGCATGGGGTGGCCCTGCCCCACGCCCGACTAGATGGGCTGGAACAGGTGCGCGGTGTCTACATCGCCCTCGAGAACCCGTTGGATTTCGGGTCGGTGGATCGCCAGCCGGTTGACGTGATATTTGCGCTTTTTGCGCCAATTGATGCTGGCGTGGACCACCTCAAAGCACTTGCTCTGGTGTCGCGTACACTTCGTCAGAAAAGCGTTTGCACAAAACTGCGCGCCAACCCGAACTCTGCGACGCTTTATACCATTCTGACGGAAAATCAGTCTGAACAAGCGGCGTAATTGCTTGTAGGATCAGCTGCGGCGCCAATCCCCGAAGCCAAACGTAACGTAATCGCGCTGGTAAATCTTCCGGCAAAGCGATTCGATCTCTCCATCGTAAATGTCACCCAAGGCATAGGGCGTATCATCTGGCACTCTACCGACCTGCGGTACGCTTCTCTCACAGTGGTCTAAACGACGCATAACCCGGCGCGCCAGGTGCGGCAGGTCTTCGGCCAGCTCTGCCTCGTAAAGCACGTGATCCGGCGCAGCCAGCTCGGCAAACCCATTGAGGATCTCGCGCTGGCTGGCCCAGGCGCTATCAACCCGAACCGCGGTCTGCCCCGCCAAATTGGCCTTTACGAAAGTGAGAAACTTTATGAACGCCTCGCGGTGCGCAGCGCAATCATATCCTTTTGGCGGCATTTCTTCCCCATCGAACTTCGGCAGCTTCAGCTTGAACTGCCCCTGCATCACCTGTCGGATCTTGCGTATGGAATCGGGATCTGCCATCAGCACGCGCTCGCAGAACATCGCATGCGCCCGCGCAACCGGGTGTCGCACCACGGTAAAGCTGCAAAACCCTTCGTGCCTGCGTTTCCATTGGCGCAGTTCCTTCTGATTCAGTTTGGTCTGCAACGCAGCTGCGCCATCGCCCTCCAAAGCTTCCATCCACTCCAGCACCTGCGCGGTGGGCCCACCATCAACAGGTTGAAACAGCAGCGGTAAGCTGTCCACCGCGATATAGCCGGGGACAGCCGGGCCGCGGCGCGGCTCAAAATTCGGGGTCCGGGTCATATTGAACCGGTCCATCCCAGCCAAAGCGGCTTCCATCTCGTCGGGATTGGCAACTTTAGCACCAATCGGTTCTGGATTCTGCGGTTTCAACTTGGAATCCAACGCCGCCAGACGCGATGACACCCCCAGCCACTGCGCAAGGCCGTTTATGACCTCAAGCGACTGCAAATCCTCGTAGGCCACATAGAACGCCGTCTGGCCACTGGTTTGCAGGCGGTTTAACACTTTGAGCTGAAAGGCCTGCAACGCGCTTACATGCGCTGCGAACTCCTCCGCGTCGAACACCGCTTTTTCTAGTCTACGCGCTTTAATGTTGGTCAG
>SPLB01000063.1 GCA_004566265.1 Paracoccaceae bacterium
ATTTTGGCCTCGCTTGGCGTCGATGAACAACGCCCGCAAATTGAGGTCTGGAACAAACTCGATCAGCTGAACGACGAGGAGGCTGAGGCGTGCCGTCAACGCGCCGCCCGGATGGATGAGCTGCATGCGATTTCAGCGCTGAGCGGCGAGGGTCTTGCTCCGCTGCTTGGCGATATTGCAATAAAGCTGCAAGGCGTGCGCCGTGAAGAGGTGCTGAGCTTAGCGTTTTCGCAAGGACGCCAGCGGGCGTGGCTGTTCAACGAAGACGTTGTTCAGTCTGAAGATCAAAGCGAGGAGGGATTTGTCCTTACCGTGCTTTGGACCGACAAACAGAAAGCAAAATTCCAGGCGCTCTGATCAGAGCGCCTTTTTTTTATTTACTTTTTGCGCGGTGTTATGCGGGTAATGCCAACAGCCGCGGCGCGGGCAAGGTCTTCATCCAGCGACATCGGAATGTATTCTCCCCGCCGCCACAACTGGGACATATCATCGTAATGACGTGATAGGAAGTGACCCGACTGCCCGGTTGCCGCGACAAAGACAGAGCTGTCGGGGTCGTCAAAGTCATAGACACCACGGTAGCTCGCGGCATGTACATTTTCATAGGGTCTTGGGCCTGTGCCCGAGGTCAGACCGCGCTGCAGGGTATTGTCGCCGCCACTGGTGGACTGGCGAATGTTCACAAAGAACCGCAGCATTGGCACCTCACCGAGAACCGGATGATTGTGGATGGCTTGATGGGCATCCCCCCAGCGTAAAGCTTCAAGAGACCGACCGTAGGCTTCGGTCAATTCGACCAGAGCATCATCCAAAGATAGACGCGCCATATCGGTGCAGCTTTCGGTGCGCGCGCTTTGGCGAATGTCACACCAGCTCGCGGCCCCATCAACATTTCGGAACACACGTTCTAGGAATAGCGGATCAACATGGCGATATGCATCGGCAAGCGGGCCTAGATCATCGACGATGAGGCGTTTTTGCAGGGCGCGTGCCCACGCGGCGTAGATTAACGGTTCCGGCAGATGTTCGTTCATTTCACCGTTCCACTCTGCCAGAAGGGCTAGCGCATCATAGCGTCGGCGCTCCGGCGTGCCTTCTTGGGCGGCTTCACCGCTGTACCACAGGTCCGCGCCAATCAGCGGCAACAGAGACCGCGCAGAGTAAGAAACGGTGTCCAATTGCGCTTCAATAAAGCTATCGCGGGTGTGAACCTCGCGCGTTTGCATCAAGCGACGCCACCGATTGATCCGCTGCGTGTCGCCCCACACAAACGACACGTGGTTGGGGAAAGGGCGATCGACGGTTTTATTGTTTGTGTTGCCCAGAATGCCGCCAGATGGGGCCACAAATTCAGGATTGGCGGCATAGTTAAAGGTGCCATCCCATTTGTTTTCGCGACGCCAGCCCGGATTGGGAAGGCGCCCCTGACTTTGGTTTCGCGCATCCCGTTGCGGCATGGCGCCCATTGTCTTGAGCGCAATCGTGTTGCGGTCAGCAAGGGTCAGGTTTTGCGAGGGCGCGATAAAGCGTTCCCCCGCTTTCAATCCCTCCGCAACCGTCTGCGCGCGCATCAAGTCCAATGCAGCGGTCATCGACGTGTCCCGATCTGACAAAGCAGTCCACGAGAGCGAGACCACATGACCCGGCGGGGTGATCTGCTCCAGATCAAAGAGGGACCCAGGCAAGACGGGGCCGTTTTCTGTCCAGCGAAGGGTTAATGTGACAGGGGGCTGATCCTTGATTTGAATGATCGAAGGGCGCGACGAGAACGTCTTATGGCCGGTTGGGCTCAGGTATTCTTCGGGGTTTTCAGGGTTTAATTTTTCAATGAAAAGGTCCTGATCATCAAGATAGGATGACGTCACCCCCCAGCCCATGACCTGATTACGGCCAGCGATGATGGCGGGTATGCCTGGTATTGTGCCCCCAATCACGCCACCGGTCGCGAGCTCCAAGCGCGCCAGATACCAATATCCAGGGGCCGTCAATTCGAGATGAGGATCATTGGCGAGCAAGGTGCCTCCGGTGGCTGACCGGCTGGGCGCGGCCGCCCAAGCGTTGGACGCACCGGCAAACCCGCGCGGCGAGACAGGCATCCACGGGTCCTCGATACTTTGAGTTTGGGCAATGCGCGGCAGATCCGGGAAGAGCGTCGCATACTCCGGAAGCGCGCTGATCCCTTTGCCCGGCGCATCGGGCAGGATGTCGCGGAGGCGCTCTGGGTCCTCTAATGCCAGTGCTGTTTGCGCGCGCAGGATCTCTTCACGCATGTGGCCAGACAGTTGCAGCGCCATCAGCTTCATGATTGCGATGCTGTCCGCGGGCTGCCACGGGGCGATTGGCATATTGAACAAGAACATTTCGGGTGCGCCGCGCCCTAGCGCCTGTTCATTGACTTCAAGCAGACGGGCGTTGATGCCCGCCGAATACGACTCGAGTGCGGCGCGTGCTTCGGGTGACTGCACCGCAACAGAGCGTTGTGCCAATCGGTGCATATCAAGACGGCGTAAGAAGCTGTCGGTTTCAACAGTTCGCGGGCCGAAAACTTCGGACAGGCGGCCCTGCACAGTGCGGCGCAGCACAAACATCTGCCATAAACGGTCCTGTGCATGGGCATAGCCAAGGCCGAAGTACACATCTTCGTCGCTTGCGCCAAAGCTGGGGAAAATATGCGGGACATTGGCATTGTCACGGACAATCTCGACCGGGGCAGTAGGGCCGGGCAGAGCGATCGTCTTGTTGTAGTCAGGCAGCGATTGAGAGGCGAGGAAATAGACCAGAAGAACAGCGGCAAGACTCAGGAGAATCGCCCCGGCTGCAATCCGCAGGAGCCACTTAAAAAGTAGGTGCATACTGTTCTTATCCCTCAATTTTTCGTTTTATGCCCACATCGGGTGATTGCGCTTTGCAATCGCTCTGCTAGGGTTTCCGCTACCATATGCGAAGTTACAATTAGGGAAAAGAGAAGGGGCACAGACAATGGTGAAGGTGGCGTTCCTTGGGCTTGGGGTCATGGGCTATCCGATGGCCGGGCATCTGCAGGCTGCAGGGCATGAGGTGCGTGTTTACAACCGCACTGTCTCAAAGGCCGAAGCTTGGGCGGCAGAGCATGGCGGCAATTTTGCTGCAACCCCGCGAGAGGCCGCGCAAGGCGCCGAACTTGTCATGACATGCGTTGGCAACGATGACGACCTGCGGTCTGTCTGCATCGGTGAAAACGGTGCTTTTGCGGGAATGACTGCGGGCGCAGTTTTGGTGGATCACACAACCGTATCAGCCACTATCACGGTGGAGCTCTCTGATCTTGCGGCAAAAAAAGGCGTGAGCTTTGTTGATGCGCCGATTTCAGGTGGTCAGGCAGGAGCCGAAAACGGTGTTCTGTCCATCATGTGCGGTGGTGAGGAATCGGCTTACGCAAAAGCAGAGCCGGTCATTAGGACCTATGCGGCGATCTGCCGCCGCATAGGCGAGAGCGGCGCCGGGCAAAAGGCCAAGATGTGCAATCAGATCGCCATTGCCGGTGTGGTTCAGGGCCTGAGCGAAGCGCTGCATTTTGCGGAAAAAGCAGGTCTTGATGGTCGGGCCGTCGTAGAAGTTATCAGCAAGGGCGCTGCAGGCAGCTGGCAGATGGTCAATCGTCATGAAACCATGCTGGACGATCACTTTGATCATGGTTTTGCCGTCGACTGGATGCG
>SPLB01000354.1 GCA_004566265.1 Paracoccaceae bacterium
AGCTTTGCTGCGCAGACCATGATGGCAACCCTCGGCGCGACCCTTGATGAGGTCGAGGAAGGGCGCGTGGTGATCTCTGCTCCGATCCTGCCGACCAGCCTACAACAACAGGGCGCAGCCCATGCAGCCCTCCCCTTTGCCATTGGCGACAGTGCCGCAGGTTATGCCGCCCTGAGCGTGATGGAAGACGGTATGGAGGTCGTCTCGGCTGAGGTTAAAATCAACCTTCTTGCCCCTGGCCTTGGCGACCGCCTGCGCGCCACGGGCAAGGTCGTAAAGGCCGGTAAGCGCCTTGTCGTTGTCACCGCCGAAGTCCATGCGTTAAGCAATGGGCAAGAGACGCTGATGGCAATTCTTCAAGCCACGATGGTACCCGTCCCCATCCGCAAATAGAAAAAGGCGCCCCTTCCGGGACGCCTGTTCAAATTCTAAAGACAGCGTAGCCTACGCGGTCAGACCTTCGGGCTCTGCCAGGTTGTTGGCGCGACAGCAGGCGGTTACGGTGTTTGCAAGAAGGCATGCGATGGTCATCGGACCCACGCCACCCGGAACTGGGGTGATTGCACCCGCGCGCTCGGCGCAGGGCGCAAAGTCCACATCGCCAACCAGCTTTTTCTTACCGTCACGCTCAATGCGGTTAATACCGACGTCGATGACGGTGGCCCCCTCTTTGATCCAGTCGGCCGGAACCATTTCGGGGCGGCCAACAGCGGCGACAACGATGTCGGCACGGCGGACTACATCCGGCAGATCTTTGGTGCGGGAATGCGCAATGGTCACGGTGCAGCTCTCACCCAGCAGCAATTGCGCCATCGGCTTGCCAACAATGTTGGAACGGCCAATAACAACCGCGTCCATGCCAGAGAGCGAACCGTGGTAGTCGCGCAGCATCATCAGGCAGCCGAGCGGGGTGCAGGGCACCATGGATTTCTGGCCAGTGGCCAGAAGACCAACATTGGAGATGTGGAACCCGTCCACGTCTTTTTGCGGTGCAATAGAGTTGATCACCAGATCTTCGTCCAAGTGCTTTGGCAGTGGCATTTGCACCAGAATACCATGCACGGTCGGGTCATTGTTCAGCTGATCGATCAGCGCCAGCAGATCCGCTTCAGAGGTTGCGGCGTCGAGCTTGTGCTCGAAAGAATTCATTCCGACCTCAACGGTCTGTTTGCCTTTGGAACGCACATACACCTGAGAGGCCGGGTCTTCGCCCACCAACACCACGGCGAGGCCGGGGGTGATGCCGTGCTCTTCTTTGAGGCGGGTCACATGGCCCGCAACCTTCTCGCGGACGGTTGCGGCAAAGGCTTTGCCGTCAATAATATTTGCTGCCATTGCTGTCTTCCTTGTAGCTACACACCCCGGAAAGGGTCGCCTATTCTTCTCGGATCACCTGCGCTTCGCGGGCAATCGACCACTCAACCAGTTGCCGCCAAAGACGTTCCACCAGCTCGCGGTCAAGACCAGCCGCTTCGGCACGGTCCCCTGCGTTGGTCACCACTTCCTCGACCCGTTCCGGAATACGCGCTGGCAAACCATTGTCCTGCTTCAGCGCGATGGCCCGGTCGATGTATCCCGCACGTTCCACAAACAGCGCGACCAGATCTTCGTCCAGCGCGTCAATCTGCGCACGAAGGTCCGACATGTCGTTGCAGTCTTGCGGCGGAACACGGTTGGTCATCGTTTCAAACTCCTACGGCCCGGGAATACTCCCGAGCCGTAGGTGACGCAATTTGCGGCTTAGAACAAGCCTTCGATCTGGCCTTCTTCGTTCAGACGGATCGATTCCGACGCAGGTTTGCGCGGCAGGCCCGGCATGGTCATGATCTCACCGCAGACAACCACGATAAAGCCAGCACCGGCAGAGAGGCGTACCTCACGAACCGGAACGGAGTGACCAGTGGGTGCACCACGCAGGTTCGGGTCAGTGGAGAAGGAGTACTGGGTTTTCGCCATGCAGACCGGCAGGTTGCCATAGCCCGCTGCTTCCCATTCTTTCAACTGGTTGCGGATCTTCTGATCAGCAAGAACCTCGTCGGCGCGGTAGATGCGCTTGGCGATGGTTTCGATCTTCTCGAAGAGCGGCATTTCGTCAGGGTAGACCGGTGCGAAGTTCGCGGTCCCACCTTCGACCAGCTCGACCACTTTTTCCGCCAGCGGTGCGGAACCTTCAGAGCCCAGCTCCCAGTGACGGGACAGAACTGCTTCGCAACCGTGGGTCGCGACGTAGTCTTTGACGGCCTGAACTTCGGCATCGGTGTCGGTGACGAAGTGGTTGATTGCGACAACAACCGGAACGCCAAAGGATTTAACGTTCTCGATGTGACGGCCGAGGTTTGCACAGCCGTTGTTAACCGCGTCGATGTTTTCCGCACCGAGGTCCGCCTTAGCAACACCACCGTTCATTTTCATTGCCCGCACAGTTGCAACGATCACAACCGCGTCGGGTGCGATGCCTGCTTTGCGGCACTTGATGTTCATGAACTTCTCGGCGCCGAGGTCGGCACCAAAGCCTGCTTCAGTTACGACAAAGTCAGCAAC
>SPLB01000355.1 GCA_004566265.1 Paracoccaceae bacterium
TGTTCGTCAGACAGGGCAGGTTCCCCTGCGGCCTCCAGGTAACTTGCGACTTCGCGCATAATTTCGGAATCTTCAGTGATCGCAATGTGTTGGCCGCAGATATTTTCAAGCTTTTTAAAGTCGAATCGGGCCGGACTTTTGCCAATGCCACGCAGATCAAACCACTCCAGCGCCTGCGCGTCAGTGAAGAATTCGTCGTCGCCATGGGACCAACCGAGGCGGGTCAGATAATTCCGCATTCCAGCCGAGGGGTACCCCATGGCCTGGTATTCTTCGGCTCCGGTTGCGCCGTGACGCTTCGACAATTTTTTACCATCCGAGCCAAAGATTAACGGAATGTGGGCATATACAGGGACCGGCCAGCCCATTGCCTCGTAGATGACCGTCTGCCGTGCAGCATTGTTCAGATGGTCATCGCCGCGGATCACATGGGTCACACCCATGTCGTGGTCATCCACCACCACGGCCAGCATATAGACGGGTGTTCCGTCCGAGCGGAGCAGAACCATGTCGTCGAGCTGTTCATTTTTGATGGAAACGTCACCCTGAATCTCATCCCGTATCACGGTTGTGCCGGACCGCGGCGCCTTGATGCGGATCACATAAGGCGCATCCGGATGGGCGTCCTCAGAAGACTCGCGCCAGGGGGAGCGATAGAGGGTTGATTTGCCCTCTGCCCTTGCGGCCTCGCGGAAGGCCGTAATCTCGTCCTGTGTGGCAAAACACTTGTAGGCCTTACCTTCTGAGAGCAGCTTGTTGGCGACTTCGGCATGGCGATCTGCGCGCTCAAACTGGCTGATGACATCGCCGTCATGATCCAGCCCCAGCCACGCCATGCCCTTTAATATCGCCTCGGTGGCTTCGGGGGTCGAACGTTCCCGATCCGTATCTTCAATGCGCAGCAGGAACTTACCGCCCCGACCACGGGCATAAAGCCAGTTGAACAGCGCGGTACGCGCGCCTCCGATGTGGAGATAGCCTGTGGGTGATGGCGCAAAACGGGTGACGACCGGTTGGGACATGGGTGGATTTACCTTTTGGAAACCATTTCTGGAATAGATTTTTAGCCTGTCTACCGAGCCAGAAGGCGAGGAGCAAGCATGCGTGGTTTCGCAGAAGCGATGAAGACGAGTCATGAGGCGCTCTACGACTGGGTCGAACGCCAGCGCGGCCATTTGTTTTACTGGGCTCCGGTAAGTTTCGGGATTGGTATAGGGGTCTATTTTTCTCTGACATTTGAACCGGGCGTTTGGGTTTATGCCTGTACCATGCTGTGCGGCATGGCGGCGGCCGCCGTTTTTTGGCGCTTCTGCGAAGGTCCGATGCTGCTGCTGTGCGCGCTGGCGATCGGACTTCTTGGGTTTTGCCACATAGGGTTGCGCAGTCAGGTTCTGGCGGCCCCTATCTTGGACTTTCGCTACTATGGAGTGGTTGAAGGGCGGGTTATCGCCACCGACCGCTCTGCCAGTGACCGGATGCGGATTACCTTGGATCAGGTCCGGCTGGACGGGGTGCGCAACGTACCTGCGCGGGTGCGCCTGTCGGTGGACGGTGATGTCCCAACAGTGGGCGCGCACATTATGACCACGGCGCATCTGCTGCCGCCGCAAGGACCGGTGGAGCCCGGCGGGTTTGATTTTCGCAGACATATGTTTTTCAAAAACATCGGCGCAAGCGGATACACAAAGGTGCCCGTATTGGAGCGCTCGGCGGCCACCGCGCCGTGGTTGGTGTCCCTGCGTGCGCAGGTGTCAGAGCACGTGCGCGCCGCCCTTCCAGCGCGCAGCGGCGGGGTTGCGGCTGCTTTGCTTGTTGGGGACCGGGCGAATGTAGATCAAGAGACATTGCAAGCCCTGCGGGATAGCAATCTGGCCCATCTTCTTGCAATTTCGGGTCTTCATATGGCGCTGTTTACCGGCGTTGTGTTTTCCCTGTTGCGGATGGTGTTGAACCTCATACCACACTGGCGTTTGTTTCTTCCGGTAAAAAAGATTGCCGCTGCTGGGGCGTTGGGGGCCGGGTTTGCTTATCTTTTGCTATCCGGCGCCAGCATTGCAACCGAACGCGCCTTTGTGATGGTGGCCGTTATGCTGGGCGCGGTGCTCTTGGACCGTCAGGCGATATCTCTGCGCGCCCTTGCGCTAGCGGCACTTATTGTTCTGATCCGCCGCCCCGAAAGCCTGTTGAGCCCCGGATTTCAGATGAGCTTTGCTGCAACCTTGGCGTTGGTGGTGTGTTTCGCGACGCTGAGAAACTGGCCAGGGTATTGGCAGCAGCCGGGCTGGCTTCGGTGGGGCGCGGGGCTTGTGATCTCATCACTGGTTGCGGGGCTGGCCACAGCTCCGTTTGGGGCGGCGCATTTCAATACGGTTTCTCACTATGGGCTTGTTGCAAATCTATTGGCTGTGCCGGTCATGGCTTTCGTGGTCGCACCGGCCGCTGTTGTCACAATGTGCCTAGAGGTTATCGGGCTCGCCAGTGCGGGGTATTGGGTTTTGGATTTAAGTCTCGCGCATATTCTGGCAGTGGCCGATTGGGTGTCCGATTGGCCAGGCGCTAAGGCTGCAGTGGTTATGCCCGCAATCCATGTGCTGGGCGTTTTGTCCTTGGGCGGGCTTTGGTTCTTTTTGTGGCAGGGGCGCTGGCGCTTTGCCGGAGTGATCCCGGTTTTTTCTGCGCTTTTGCTCTGGAGCCAAACAGAAAGACCGATTGCTTTGATTTCGCAGGACGCGGGGCTGGTGGGCATTTTGACGGAACAGGGGCGTGCGCTGACACGGGATAAAGCGCGCGGGTTTGTCGCGCGCAGCTGGTTGGCGCATGATGGCGACAGTGCGCTACAAACGAAGGCTGCGGCCCGCTGGCCGACACCTGAGGTCCCGCGCATTTACACGGCGCGCGTGCAAACGGAGGCTGGTGCATTGCGCATTGAGCATGTGATCGGCAAGACAGGCCAGGCCGGTTTGACAAACTGCGCGCCGGGATCACTGGTTGTGTTCAGCACCGACGCTGGAGACCTCGGAAAAAAGCTGCGTGAAAAGGGATGCAGCGTATATGATCCGAAATCGTTGCGAGACTTGGGCAGCCTGTCGATCGACCGCACAGGTGCTGTGACGTCTGTCAACCAGTTTACAGGCAGCCGCTTGTGGACCGGAGCGCCCCCAATCGATCCAGAAGCTTGGTTTGCAACCGAGAAACGCCGTTAATATGTGCGAATAAGACCAACCAGAACCCCCTGAATTTCGACCTTACCAACCGGAAAGCTGCGGGTCGGGAAGTCGGGATTGGCGGCCTCTAGGTCAACTGTATTGGCCTTTCGGAAATAGCGTTTTAGCGTGGCCTCATAGCCATCGACCATAGCGACCACGATCTCGCCGTTTTGGGCGGTGCTGCTTTCGCGGATAACAACCACATCGCCGTCATTAATGCCCGCTTCGATCATTGATTCGCCCTTGACCTCCAGGGCATAGTGCTGCCCTTGCGAGGCCAACATCGCATTGGGGACAGACACATGCTGTGCGCCGTCGCCGATGGCTTCGATCGGGATACCAGCAGCAATCCGGCCCATGACCTCCAGATCAACAGCACCGCTGCTGTGCAGGCCGGGCAA
>SPLB01000356.1 GCA_004566265.1 Paracoccaceae bacterium
CCGGATGAAGGCATCGGAAATTCGTGAGCTGTTGAAACTACTCGACCAGCATGGGATGTTGTCTTTTGCAGGTGGCATTCCCGATCCAGCGTTGTTTCCGGCTGATCGCTTCGCCGAAGCCTATGCCGATGTGCTGTCGCCTGCCCAGCAGGCGCAGGCACTGCAATATTCGGTCAGCGAAGGTTATTTGCCGCTGCGGCACTGGATCGCGCGGCGTATGGCGAGTCTGGGAATTCCGTGCGGGCCCGAGAACATTCTGATCACGTCTGGGTCGCAGCAGGCACTGGATTACCTGGGTAAGCTGTTTCTGTCGCCCGGCGACACCGCGTTGGTGCAATTGCCCACTTATTTGGGAGCGCTGGCGGCTTTCAATGCCTATGAACCGCGCTATGATCGGTTGGAGATCAATGACAATCGACCCGCAGCCGAGATCACCGCAAACGCAGGCGAAGGCGCGGTGAAGTTTGCCTACCTCAGCCCTGATTTTGCCAATCCCACAGGCCGCACGGTGGACCGCGCGGGGCGCGAGGCGCTGTTGACGCGGGCTGAGGAATTGGATTGTGCTATCATTGAGGACGCCGCCTATCAGGGGTTGCGCTACGAAGGGGGAGATGTGCCGCCAATCCTTGCGCTGGAAATGGCTCAGAAAGGAGATCTGGATGCCTGCCGCACGATCTATTGCGGGTCTTTTTCCAAAACCCTGTCGCCGGGCCTGCGGGTGGGTTGGGTTGTTGCAGGGGCCGAGGTGATCTCTCGCCTTGTTTTGATGAAACAGGCGGCAGACCTGCATTCTTCAACGATCAACCAGATGGCTATTCATAAAGTGGCCGAAGCGGGGTTTGACGACCATGTTGTCAGCCTTCGCGCGGTCTATGGCCGCCGCCGCGAGGCCATGCTGTCGGCGCTGGAGGCCGAGATGCCCGCAGGTGTCGAATGGACCCGACCCGAAGGCGGTATGTTTGTCTGGCTAACTTTGCCGGTTGGCTTGAGCGGCGCATTTTTGCTTGAACACTCAATTGCAACGGAAAAGCTCGCTTTTGTGCCCGGACAGGCCTTTTTCGCCGATGGAACCGGTGCTAATAACCTGCGCTTAAGCTTCTCGAACAGTTCCGAGACCCAGATCGCTGACGGGATCGCCCGTTTGGGGCGAAGCCTGCGGCAGCAGATGCAGGGCTAGTAGATAGCCACTAGATTTGGTGATCGGGGGGAATGAGGCAGGTCTATCTGGGGCTATCCAGATGATTCATCAAAAAACAATGACCGACACTCTCGGCGACGGAATACAGAAAAGAGGCGAAGTTGCGCTTTTCCAAACTCAGGCTCAACGGATTTAAAAGCTTTGTTGACCCTACCGACTTGTTAATCGCGGACGGTCTAACAGGTGTGGTCGGCCCCAATGGTTGTGGCAAGTCTAACCTTTTGGAGGCCCTGCGCTGGGTCATGGGAGAAACCCGCGCCAAAGCAATGCGCGGCGGAGGCATGGAAGATGTGATTTTCGCAGGCACGGACTCGCGGCCTGCGCGCAACTTTGCTGAGGTGAGCCTGCTCCTGGACAATTCCGAACGGCTGGCCCCGTCGGGCTTTAACGAAGCCGATACGCTGGACATCACTCGCCGAATTACGCGTGATGTGGGCTCGGCCTATAAAGCCAATGCCAAAGACGTGCGCGCGCGCGATGTGCAGATGTTGTTTGCGGATGCCTCAACCGGTGCGCATTCTCCCGCACTGGTGCGACAGGGCCAGATCGCCGAGCTTATCAACGCGAAACCCAAAGCGCGTCGTCGGATATTGGAAGAAGCGGCGGGTATTTCCGGACTATATCATCGTCGCCACGAAGCCGAGCTCAAGTTAAAGAACACGGAGGCCAACCTGCTGCGCGTCGATGATGTGATCGAACAGCTGTCCAGCCAATTGGCGACACTGGCGCGGCAAGCCCGTCAGGCGAAACGCTATCGCGAGATAGGTGAGCAGCTTCGTCAGGCGGAAGGCATGTTGCTCTACCGTCGCTGGCGCGAGGCCGATGCGGCCCGCGTGACCCATGAAAAAGATCTGACGCAGCGTGTGACCCAAGCGGCAAAAGCCGAGGCACTGGCTCGTGCTGCCTCTGGACAACGGGCTGAGGTCGAGAAAACATTGCCGCCTTTGCGAGAAGAAGAAGCCGTGGCAGTTGCTATTCTGGAACGTCTGGTCATGCAGCGCGACGCGCTGGGGGATCGCGAGGCACAGGCGCGTCAGACCATTGAGCGGCTGACCCATCGCGTGACACAGCTGGGTCGCGATATTGAGCGCGAAAAGGGCCTTAATCGAGACGCAGGCGAAAGCATTGAGCGTCTGGAATGGGAACGACGCGAGCTGCTGAAGGCCTCGGATGGTCACGAGGAGCGTTTGGACGAAGCAGCTGAGACTGCGAAGGGGTCCGACGTGATTTTGCGGCAGGGCGAAGACCATTTGGCACAGGTCACCGAAGAGGTCGCGCGCCTCGCTGCGCGTCACCAATCGGCGCAGCGTCAGGTCGAGGATTGCCAGCGTGCGCTGGAGCGGGCTGCATCTGACGGGGCGAAATCCCGAATGGCCGCGGGTGATGCGCGAAAGGCCCTGAAAGACGCCGACGCGCGGTTCAAAGACGCCGGCATCGCAGAGGAAGAGGCCCGCGAGGCCGCCGATCTGGCGGAAGAAGCCCTAGGTGAGGCGGATGAGTTGCGTGCCGAGACCCAAGCTCAGGAGGTTGAGGCCCGCGCGCAACGATCTGAAGCGGAAGGCGCGCTGGGGGCGCTGCGGGCCGAGGTCGGGGCGCTGGCAAAACTGGTAGAACGTGATGCCTCGGAAGGGGCTCAAGTGCTTGATGCGCTGCAGGTAACACCGGGCTATGAGAAGGCGTTGGGCGCGGCGCTTTCTGATGATTTACGTGCACCTCTTGCCGAAGAAAACGGTCCTTCGGGCTGGCTAGAACTGGCAGCCTATGACCGTGAGCTGGCGCTGGGCACGGCCCTGCCTGCGGGGGTAGAGCCGCTGGAGAAATACGTGGTTTTCCCTGAGGCGCTGGCGCGCCGGATGGGGCAGATTGGGATTGCAACAGGTGAAAAGGCCGCAGAGTTGCACGAGACATTGCTTCCCGGTCAACGCCTTGTCACCCTTAACGGCGATCTGTGGCGTTGGGATGGCTTCCGCGCCTGGGCGGAAGATGCGCCCTCTGCTGCGGCCATACGATTGGAACAGATCAATCGACTTGAGGCATTGAAGCAGGATCTTACGGATCTGGAGGCCCGCGCGGAGGCTGCACGCGATGCCCACGAGATGCTGTCGCTTCGCCTGAAAACGGTGAGCGAAGCCGATCAGGCCGCCCGCCAAGCGCGCCGAGTGGCGGACCAGTGCGTGGCCGACGCAGCCCGTGCACTGAGCCGCGCAGAGGCCGACCGCAATCTTGCCGACGGTAGGCTGGAGACCCTGTCGATAGCTGTGGCGCGCCACAACGAGGACGCGGAAACAGCTCAGGCTCGTCTGGACGAGGCGTTGGAAATCGCAGATGGACTGGGCGATCTGGATGCCGCGCGTGCGCATGTCGAAGACATCAAGCAGTCAGTTGAAGCCGCTCGTATCACCATGATGAGCCACCGCTCTGCGCTGGACGAGCTACGCCGCGCTGGCGAAGCGCGTGTTGGCCGCAGTCAGATGGTCACCAAGGAGCTGTCGGGCTGGCGTCATCGGCTGGACTCGGCGGATCGTCGCATCAAGGAGCTGATCGAGCGGCGCGAGATGTCAAATGAGGAGCTGGAAGAGGCCTCCATGATTCCGGCGGAAATCGCTGAGACCCGCGAAGATCTGGCCGAACAACTTGTGGGCGCCCAAACCCGCAAAGCGGCAGCCGCAGCCGCGCTGTCAGCAAGCGAGGCGCAGGTCCGCGCTGCCTCAGGCCACGAACGCGAGGCGGAGAAACTGGCCTCAGACGCCCGAGAAGCCCGCGCCCGGAGCGAAGCCTTGGCCGACGCCGCACGTGACGCTGTGTCGACGGCTGCGGCGCGTATAGACGAAGTGCTTCAGATGGAGCCGGCGGCGCTTTTGAAGCATCTTGGTGTGCCGGAAGACGGGCTGGCCGGCCTTGAAGATCTGGAGGCTGACGTCAACAAACACAAACGCCAACGCGATGCGTTGGGAGCGGTTAACCTACGCGCTGAAGAAGACGCCAAAACGCTTAAGGAAGAACACGACGCGCTGGTGGCGGAGAAGACAGATCTTGAATCGGCCGTTAAGACCCTGCGCAGTGGGATTGCCAGCCTTAACCGCGAAGGGCGCGAACGCCTTCTGACCGCCTTTGATCAGGTCAACCGCTCCTTTGCGATGCTGTTCAAGCATCTGTTTGGCGGCGGTGAAGCCAATCTGATCATGGTCGAAAGTGACGATCCGCTGGATGCTGGGTTGGAAATCATGTGCCAGCCACCGGGCAAAAAGCTGTCTACTTTATCGCTCTTGTCTGGTGGGGAACAGACCCTGACGGCCATGGCGCTGATCTTTGCGGTGTTCCTGTCGAACCCTGCTCCAATCTGTGTGCTAGACGAGGTCGACGCACCACTGGATGACGCCAATGTTTCCCGTTTCTGCGATTTGTTGGACGAGATGTGCCGACAGACCGACACGCGGTTCCTGATCATCACCCACCACGCGGTGACCATGGCGCGCATGGATCGCCTGTTCGGTGTGACCATGCAGGAAAAGGGCGTAAGCCAGCTGGTTTCCGTGGATCTGAAGAAGGCAGAGGCGATGGTTGCGTAAAGCGCGCCCCTGCTATC
>SPLB01000357.1 GCA_004566265.1 Paracoccaceae bacterium
ACCGCATTTGTGCGACCACCGGGAATGACCGACATTAAGACATAAAAAGCCAGTACGAACATGGCAGACTGAAAAATATTGATGACCAGCGCCAGCACAGCATTGTTGTGCTTTGACCGAACCGAACGCACAACCGCATGGTAGACGACCTCTGACAGGGTCAGGGATCGAGAGAACGGAGTTTGGTCGCTTCGGTGCTGGAACATCGCCTCATTTCCACATTGCGCGGTTCACTGTGGCATTGAATTCTTGATGATCCATTGCCGAAGGATCATAAGGACACAAACCTTTGGGCGCAATAAGAGCAAAAAAGTGGAGAGAGCCGTGGATTATCAGAAATTGATTGAAGTTATGCGCCGCCTCGCGCTCGAGGCCGGTGATAAAATTATGGAAATCTACAACTCGGATGATTTTGCCGTTAAAATAAAGTCTGACGACAGCCCTGTGACCGAGGCAGATGAAGCCGCCGACGCGCTGATCTCGGCCGGTCTGCGGGACGCCTTTCCCGACGTGATGCTTGTGACTGAAGAACAGTCTGCGTCGCACAAGGAAAAGGGTGAAACTTTCCTGATCGTTGATCCGCTGGATGGCACCAAAGAGTTCATCAATCGGCGCGGCGATTTCACTGTTAACATCGCTTTGGTCGAAGAGGGCATGCCGACGCGTGGTGTTGTCTATGCGCCTGCACGCGAGCGGATGTTCTTTACATTGGCGGACGGCAGCGCAGTCGAAGAAACCGCCCCCTTTGAGGCAAAGACCATGGGCGAAACCACGCCGATTCGCGTCGCGGACAGCAACAACGACTCTCTTTTGGTCGTTGCGTCCAAATCGCATCGCGATCAGGCGACAGACGACTATATCAACAAATACAATGTCCAAGACATGAAAAGTGCTGGCTCGTCGCTCAAGTTCTGTCTGGTGGCAACGGGCGAGGCAGACCTCTATCCGCGTGTCGGCCGTACCATGGAATGGGACACCGCAGCGGGCCACGCGGTGTTGTCTGGGGCCGGGGGCAAAGTGGTCCGCTTTGACGATCATGCGCCTCTTACCTATGGGAAACCGGACTACGCAAACCCGTTCTTTATCGCCTACTCGCCACCGGTGAAACTCAAGGAAGCCTAATGTCCGTCTTGATCGTTATCCCTGCCCGTTTCGCGTCGTCCCGCTATCCTGGGAAGCCGCTCGCTGAATTGACCGGCGCCAATGGCGAGAAACGCACTTTGATCGAACGCTCTTGGCAGGCTGCCTGCTCAGTGGCGGGAGTGGACCGCGTGGTGGTGGCAACGGATGACGACCGGATCCGGATCGTGGCCGAAGGGTTTGGTGCAGAGGTTGTTATGACATCTGTCAACTGTGCCAATGGCACGGAACGCTGTGCAGAGGCCCACGCGGCGCTGGGCGGCGGTTATGAGATTGTGGTCAATCTTCAAGGGGATGCTCCGCTGACACCGCATTGGTTTATCGAAAATCTGGTGGCAGGCCTGCGCGCGACGCCAGAGATGGGTCTTGCGACCCCGGTTCTGCGCTGCGATGGCGCAACGCTGACCAGTTTTCGTGAAGACCGCAAAGCGGGCCGGGTTGGCGGCACCACTGCCTTATTTGCAGCGGACAACAGTGCGCTCTACTTCTCAAAAGAAGTGGTTCCCTTTACCGGCGTGGATTATGCTGCTGACGAAGACACCCCGGTGTTTCATCATGTCGGGGTCTATGCGTATCGACCGGATGTGCTGTCGGCCTATCCCTCTTGGACGGTAGGCCCGCTCGAACAGCTCGAGGGATTGGAGCAACTGCGTTTCCTTGAAAATAGCCGGAAGATCCTTTGTGTCGTCGTCGAGTCCCGAGGCCGCAGTTTCTGGGAACTGAATAATCCCGAGGATGTGCCAAAAATCGAGACGATGATGCGCGAAATGGGGTTAAACTAGGGAGAAAGCCCTTGTGACTTACCTCTCGCCAATGTGTTAATGGTGGTGGGATGACGGTCGGCGGTTGTAGCCAGTGTCGGATCTAGTGGTGCTTCCGCAAAATAAAGAGAGTTGAAATGCGTAATAAAGTTACCAAAGCGATTTTCCCTGTGGCGGGTATGGGAACCCGTTTTCTGCCGGCGACAAAATCGGTTCCCAAAGAGATCATGACTTTAGTTGACCGTCCGCTGGTGCAATACGCCATTGACGAGGCACGCGAAGCAGGCATTACGGAATTCATCTTTGTGACCTCACGCGGCAAGGGCGCTTTGGAGGACTACTTTGATCATTCTCCGGTTCTGGAGCAGGAGCTGCGCAAAAAGGGCAAGGACGAGCTTCTGGAGGTCCTGGAGACCACGAATATGGACTCCGGCGCGATTGCGTACATCCGCCAGCACCGCGCATTGGGCCTAGGGCACGCCGTTTGGTGCGCCCGCCGTCTTATCGCAGATGAGCCTTTTGCAGTTATTCTGCCGGATGATGTGATTGCTGGTGAGAAATCCTGCCTCAAGCAGATGGTCGAAGCCTATGAGGAGACCGGTGGAAACATGGTTGCGGCCATGGAAGTTCCCGAAGATAAGATTTCGTCCTATGGTGTATTGGATGTCAAAGACGACATGGGATCTGTTGTGTCTGCAAATGGCATGGTGGAAAAACCAAAAGCCGCTGACGCACCATCAAATTTGGCTGTGATTGGCCGTTATGTCCTGTCGCCCAGCGTTCTGAAGAACCTAAATCAGATGAAGCAGGGTGCGGGTGGTGAAATTCAGCTGACGGACGCCATTGCGCAGGACATCGACAACAACGTGCCGGTATACGGCTACCGTTTCAAAGGCCAGCGGTTTGACTGTGGGTCCAAAGCGGGATTCTTGCAGGCAACTGTTGCCTTTGCCCTGAACCGACCAGATCTGCGCGACGACCTGTTGGCCTATATCAATGAGATTGCGCAGGTCAGCCACGCGGCTGAATAGACCTTGCCCCCTGCTGAAGGGGTTCCCTTTTTGAGTACAATGAATATCCAGCAAGGATCAGAACTAGTGACTTATATTCTTGTGACGGGCGGCGCAGGTTACATTGGCTCTCATGCCTGCAAGGCGCTCAGAACGGCAGGTTACACGCCCGTGACCTATGACAACCTTGTCACCGGATGGGAGAATGCGGTCAAATTTGGCCCCTTTGAGCGGGGTGAACTGACAGATCGTGGGCGTCTTGACGAGGTATTTGCCCAATACAAACCCGCAGCGGTGATGCATTTTGCGGCCCTCAGCCAGGTGGGCGAGGCCATGAGCCAGCCGGGCAAATATTGGGCAAATAATGTTGGTGGGTCCCTGACTTTGGTCGAAGCAGCGGTGGCGGCCGGTTGTTTGGATTTTGTGTTTTCCTCGACCTGTGCGACCTACGGGGACTACGACAATGTGGTGCTGGATGAAAACACCCCTCAAACTCCGCTGAACGCCTATGGAGCCTCCAAGCGCGCGGTCGAGGATATTTTAAAGGATTTTGGGGCCTCGGATGGTCTGAACGCAGTGATCTTCCGCTATTTCAATGTGGCGGGCGCAGATCCTGAGGCTGAGGTCGGTGAATTCCACAAGCCGGAAACCCATCTTATCCCGCTTATGTTACAGGCGATCAAAGGCGAGCGGGATGCGCTCACGGTCTTTGGTACCGATTACGATACGCCTGATGGCACCTGTATCCGCGATTATGTGCATGTCTGCGATCTGGTGGATGCTCATGTTCTGGGCCTGAAATGGCTCGAAGACGGCAAGGGTAGCCGCGTGTTCAATCTGGGCACCGGCACAGGGTTTTCGGTTATGGAAGTGATTGATCATTCGCGTGCCGTGACCAATCAGACCGTACCCTACAATACGGGCGCGCGCCGTGCCGGAGATTGCACTAAGCTTGTGTCTGGCTCGACCCGTGCGGGCGAAGAACTGGGCTGGGAGCCAAAACGATCCACCCTTGATCTCATGATAGGCGACGCGTGGCGTTGGCACCAATCAGGCCACTACGAGGCCTAAAGTCGGATGAGGGCGCAACCACTGCCAAAGATTTCTCTTGGGCAGGTTTACTATCTGCGCTGGAAGCGTCGGCGGTTGTTGTGGCGGTGTCTGCGTGCGCGTCGGGAGAT
>SPLB01000358.1 GCA_004566265.1 Paracoccaceae bacterium
ATCTTCCGTGAAGCCAGCAGCCAACATCCGTTCAACCCGCTTCGCATGGGTCCGGTTCGATCCCAGTGCGCCGATGTAAAAACACTCCGCCTGCAACCCTATCTCAAGTGCCGGATCATCCAGTTTCGGATCATGGGTTAACAGAACCAGCGCCGTGCGCGCATCCAAACCCAAATGGGCCACCGCCGCATCCGGCCAATCCTCCAAAATTGTCTCCCCTGGAAACCGCTCTTGCGCGCAAAAAGAGCCACGCGGCTCGATCAACACTGGATCATAACCCGCAATCCGCGCCATCGGCACCAGCGCCTGCGCAATATGAACCGCGCCGACAACCACCAGCCGCAACGGCGGGTTGTGCACCGCAATGAAAGTCGCGCTGTCGTCGCTCACACCCGAACGATCCATACGTATCCGTTCGGGATATGTGCCCGCTGTCAGCTGCCGCTGACCGGTGTTCAGGTCCACCTCATAGGCCACTGGTTTGCGCGCCGCGCGGGCCGCCACCAACTCTTCCAATAGGCACACCGGCAGCGCTCCGCCCACAGGCTCCACCAAAATTCTAATCTTGCCCCCGCAGGCCAACCCCACTGCAAAGGCATCCGTGTCCGAGACACCAAACTCCAGCAGTCGCTCTTTGCCGTCGCGCATGGCATCCATCGCCTCACACACAACGGCCCCCTCCACACAGCCACCAGAGACCGACCCTTCGATCCGCCCGTCGCCGTCAACAACCAGCTGGCTGCCCACCCGTCGCGGGGCCGAGCCCCAGGTCTGCACCACAGTCGCAAGTGCAGCGCCGCGACCTGCCTGATGCCACTCCAAAGCCAGTTCAGGCGCATTTTCAAAGCGTTTTGTCTCAGTCGTCATAGGGCCTCCGTGCACTAGCAGATTGGAAAACCGAGGTTTAACTTTAACCACTTAACCGCGCCAATGCCGCGCGTGACACTTTCGGTCTGCAGCTGAAATGGCCTAAACTGTGCCACATCACAAGGTGCGACCGATCCCGTTTGCCGACGTCATTGGGCGTCCAAAGCGCCTGTGCGAGGGCCCAACGTTGTTCAAACTGCGTCTTGCACCTTGGCTTTAGACATTGCGCAACTCGGCATCCATCCGTTGTTGCTATCAGGTTAACCCCATCCTGCTGCAGCAAGGGGGGGCACAGACCGCCGCATAACGGCAGATATGGCGGCGCTGTTTCTTCTTCGCAAGCAGCTGCGTTCACCCGAATTAGGTTTACGGCGGTATCAGACGGCGGGACAGCCTCATATTACCTAAAAAGGCACAAAAAGGTACTTGCAAGCTGTCACGCCAGCGCGCAGGATTGGCTCCGCACCAGGAAACCCGATATCATAGCTGTGGGACGCAGGGGCGGACCCAAAGCGCATCAAACCCGCATGCGCCATCCCCCGGCATATCTACGAGATAGAGAGCTGAAGACTTGCGCACCCTCGCCGTTTTGACAGTCCGCAATGAAGCTGCCTTTCTGTTGGAATGGTTGGCACACCATCGGACGGTTGGCTTCACTGATTTTTTGGTCTTTTCAAACGATTGCGACGATGGGACCGAACGGATGCTGGACCGCCTGCAGCACATGGGCCTTTTGACCCATGTGCGCAATGATGGTCCTTATGCAAACCAAGGCATTCAGTTCACAGCATTAAAGCGCGCCTCCAAACACCCGTTGGTGAGGGAAGCTGACTGGATCCTGACCTGCGATATTGATGAGTTTGTGAACATTCACGCAGGGGATGGGCGGCTTAGCGATCTGTTTGCAGCGCTGCCCGACGCCGATGCCATCACTCTGACATGGCGACTGTTTGGAAATGGCGACAGGGTTCGGTTTTCGGCAAGTCCGGTGACCGAACATTTCACTCGCTGCGCCCCTGCTGTGATCCACTGGCCGTGGCGGGCGGCCATGTTCAAAACGCTCTATCGCAATGATGGCACTTACCGGAAACTGGGCGTCCACCGGCCGCGCGGCATTAAAGAGAAAGAGCGCCTAGAGGGGTATCGCTGGTTTGACTGCACCGGCCGTGAACTCAGCGCAGATTTCAAAACCAAGCGACTGTTTTCAAACTATGGTCAGGACAATTTTAAGTTTGCCCAACTTAATCACTATCCGCTCGGTGCAATGGAGAGTTTTGTGCTTAAATCCGACCGCGGTCGCGTCAACCGCTCTGACCTCCCTTTGGGCATGGATTATTGGGTTGAACGTAACATCAACGTGGATGAAGATCAGTCTATTGCCCGCTACCGCGACACCCGCGCTGCACTCGTCGAAGAATATCTCTCGGACGAGCCCCTTGCCAAACTCCACGCGCGGTCCGTTGTCTGGCGCCACGAACGCTTTTCGCAACTGATGCGCCAGGAACCGTTCCGGGCTTTGTTTGGCCGCCTTATGATGGCCTCGCCCTCGCGGACAATTTCTGCTACAACGGCGCGCACACTGGCCGGATTTGCCACACTGGGCCTGCGTGATGAAGCAGCGAGTAAACTCAGCAAAGCCTGAGCCAGCAGCATCGAAAGCCCTCAAATCGGCAAATTGGCATGGGTTTTTCCCAATTTGGCCTTAATGCTAAATTAGAAGTCCGAAATTAAGACAGCGACTATACGGGGTGAACCGAAAGACGAACATGGCAGAAGCGACTGAAATACTGGATCGCGACCTATCAGATCTCGCGCCAAACGACTGGGCCGCGGCCATTGCTGGGATGGCCGAAGAACATGGCATGTTCCAACCACTCGGTCCCCGTCACTGCGCCAGCTTCGTTGACCTTAGTAATACGCTGTTTGTGTCATTTGAAAGCATGGGGGCCATTCGCTCCCAGTCTCCCAAAGCGCTCCCGTTTGGGTTTACCGCGGTCAATAAGTTGGGCTGGTCTCATCTCTGCGTCATGTGTGACGGTGACACTTGGTTCCGTGACGCAGAGGTCTATGGTTTCTTTGATCAGCTGGTCGATGACGGCTTCTTTGACGAATTTGAAACTGTGGTTTTCTACGGTGCGGGCCCTTGCGGCTATGCTGCAGCGGCCTTTTCCGTGGCAGCCCCCGGGGCTACGGTTCTTGCGATCCAGCCGCAAGCCACATTGGATCCGGCTGTTACAAGTTGGGATGAACGGTTCACCGAAATGCGCCGGGTATCCTTCACCGACCGCTATGGTTACGCCCCGGAGATGCTCGAAGCCGCGGCCAAGGTTTTTGTAATCTATGACCCATTCGTGCGGCTTGACGCCATGCACGCCAGCTTGTTCCGCGCCCTC
>SPLB01000359.1 GCA_004566265.1 Paracoccaceae bacterium
AGCCATAGAACCGTGCATCTTCATCGTTGGGTGCATGGAAAAAGGTCGAAACGGGTTGCACTGACAAAACATCCCGCAGCGATGGGGCAAACAGGGCGGCAAAAAGCGTTGATTTAAAAGACAAAACCTGCTGCCCATCTGTAGAGGTCCCTTCCGGAAAAAACAAAAGGCGATGACCAGCGAGAAGGCGCGCTTCGAAAGTCTCTTTTTGGTCCCGTGCCTTGGCCGGATTGCGTTCGATAAATACGGTGCCCGTGGCGCGGGCCAGCCAGCCTATCCCGGCCCAGCCGGCAACTTCGGACTTGGACACAAAATAAAGCGGCTCGCGCGCGTTCAAAACCAAGATGTCCAACCAGGATGTGTGATTGGCCACCCAAATTCCCGGACCTTGCAAGCGCGCACCCTGGGAATGCAGAGGCAGGCCCATGATCCGCAGCGCAAACCGGCAGACAAAGACAGTTATCCATGGGGTCACAGGCCGCTTCAGGCGAAAGAGTGGACGTTCGATCAGACGAAGCAGCAGCAGAACCAGAAGGCCACCAAAGACCAAAGCGCCAAGGATCGCCCCGCGGCACAAGACACGTAGCCAATCCATCAGCCCAAAACGACCGGCCGGAACGGGCACGTCACTGTCCCACCGCACAGTCATACGTCGCGCTTTCCAGGGCTTTGACGGTAAATTCGGCTGTGTCGCGCGTTCATCTTTTCTGTATCCAAAATCAAGCAGATATCGGTCGTATTGAAAGCGTGGTCTACATAAGCCCCCTCGCCAACATAGCCACCAAGGCGCAGGTAGGCCTTGATCAAAGCTGGCGTGTCGATCATCGCCTGCCGACGATCAAGCGCTTCCGGGCCAACAAGATCCATCGGTTGAAACACTTTGGACCGCACACGGAGATTCTCAGGCGCCAGATGATTGTGGTGCAGCATCGCCAACGGATTCGCCAGCGGCGCAGGATCCGTGCCATGAAAAGACGCAACGCCGAATAGAATTTCGACTTTATGCTCGGCCACATAGGCGGCAAGACCCGACCAAAGGTGGTACATAGCAGCACCCCCCCGGTAATCAGGATGCAGGCAAGACCGCCCCAGCTCCAGCAATTTGCGCCCCGAAGCGCGCAGCGGGTCTAGATCGTATTCATCCTCTGAATAAAACCGCCCCAAATTTTCAGCCTGATCGTCGCGCAGAAGGCGGTAAACCCCGACGGTTTCACCCGTCACGTCATCCTGCACAATCATATGGTCGAAGAAAGGATCGAACCGGTCCCGCTCGAGACCTAGATCGTGGTCCACCAGATCCCCGTCTCCGCCCAATTCCCGGACAAACACATCATACCGCAAGCCCTGCGCCGCGCGCAGTTCTTCTTCAGTTTTGGCGATTTTAACGGTAAAGCTTGCGGCTCCGTTCTGCATGCTGCCCCTGCCTGATCAGATTTTCACGGGAGATAGCCCAGCAGACCTGCGTATTTCAAGAAATAACAACATCTGATTAACGCCCGTTAACGAATCGTAAACCTTCTTCACAGATCAAAGATCGGGACAAGGGCGATGCGCTGTCCGTCGATAACAAGCTTACCCAGATCCGAAAAATTGACGGTGATCTTGTTACCAATGTTGGACTGCACCTGTCCCACACCCCATTCCGGGTGGTCAGGATGGCGAACGTACATGCCTGGCGCAAGAATTGAATTAAGGTCGTTCATCGTGGGAATGGCCCGTATCGGAGGAAGATTATGGCAACAGATAATGCCAAACTCGCAGTATTGGTAGGGTCACGTATCTGCCACGACCTAATTAGCCCCGTTGGCGCGATTAACAATGGTCTGGAACTATTGGGCATGGCCGGCGCAATGGACGGCCCTGAGCTGGAGCTGATTTCTGACAGTGTGGGCAATGCGAACGCGCGTATCCGGTTCTTACGCATTGCCTTTGGCGCGGCGGGCCTTCAGGATCTGGGGCGCGCCGAAACCGAAAGCGTTCTGAGTGACCTGAGCAAAGGCAGCCGTGTGAAATACCATTGGAATATTGAAGGCTCTGCACCGCGCGCGGATGTGCGGCTCGCGTTTTTGGCCGGACTGTGCATGGAAAGCGGCTTGCCCTATGGCGGAACCGTGGACATCTCCCGTTCGGAGGACCGCTGGACCGTCACCGGCGAAGGCCGAAAAGTCACCGCAGACAGCGCGCTCTGGGCTGCACTGTCAGAGCCGTCTGATGATGTAGACATCACACCCGCCTTGATTCAATTCGCACTGTTGCCGGAGCTGGCGTCCGAGACAGGGCGGTCTGTATCCGGAACACCGGGTGAGGAAAAGTTAGTGATCCAGTTCTAATCGATCTCTCATCAATATATGAAAAGCCCCCCAAAGTATTGCGGGGCTTTCTTTATTTCAGGCACGAACGGCGCCATTCCCGCGTACCAGATATTTGAAACTGGTCAACTGGGTCGCCCCCACAGGCCCGCGGGCATGCATTTTGCCGGTGGCGATGCCGATCTCAGCCCCCATGCCAAATTCTCCCCCATCGGCAAATTGGGTAGACGCATTGTGCATCAAGATCGCACTGTCCAGTTCGCTAAAGAACTGCGCCACAGCCGCGTCATCCTCGGTAATGATGCAATCCGTGTGCTGTGAATGGTTTGCGCGAATATGGTCAATAGCCTCGTCAATCGAAGCCACAGGTTTCGCGGCAATAATCGAGTCTAAGTATTCCTTCCCCCAATCCTCTTCCGTTGCAACGATCATCCCGTCGGGACCGGGTAAGCCGACCTCGGCACGGATTTCGACGCCGGCGCCTGCGAGCGCGGTCAGAACCGCTTTGCCCAGCGTATCGGCAATGTCCTGATGGATCAGAAGGCACTCCGCAGCACCACAAATTCCGGTGCGGCGCGTCTTTGCGTTCAGCACCACATCCACTGCTTTCTGGGGATCCGCATCTTTGTCGAGGTAGATGTGAACAATACCCTCGAGATGGGCAAAAACCGGAACACGCGCTTCGCGCTGCACCAGCCCAACAAGACCCTTGCCCCCACGCGGCACAATGACATCCACATAATCGGTCATGGTCAGGAGTTCCTGAACCGCTGCGCGATCACGGGTCGGCACCAATTGTACCGCATCTTCGGGCAGGCCAGCGGTCCGCAAACCTTCGACAAGGCAGCCGTGGATTGCTTGGGCAGAATGGAGGCTCTCAGACCCACCGCGAAAGATCACCGCGTTGCCGGATTTCAGGCACAGCGCCCCCGCGTCCGCGGTCACATTGGGGCGACTTTCATAGATTACACCGATGACCCCCAACGGCGTCCGCACGCGCTGGATGTTCAAGCCGGTGGGTCTTTGCCACTCGTCCATGACCTGCCCAACAGGATCGGGCTGGCCTGCAACAGCGCGCAAGCCGTCGACGACACCCTGAATGCGTTGTTCGTCCAGCATCAACCTGTCCATCATCGCATCAGAGAGGCCTTTGTTGCGGCCAAATTCCAGATCCTTGGCATTGGCTTCAATGATGGCCGCGCGGTTGGCCCAGACGGCGTCCGCTGCGCCCTCAAGCGCTTGGGTCTTTTGTTTGGCGGTTGCCGTGGACAGCGCCTGTG
>SPLB01000360.1 GCA_004566265.1 Paracoccaceae bacterium
GCCTGAGACCTAAGCTGATGTTTGCCGACCGCACCTGGTGGATTATCGGTGCCAGCGAAGGGCTCGGCCGGGCGCTGGCACAGAGCTTAGACGCAGAGGGCGCAAGGTTAATCTTGTCCGCCCGCTCAGAGGGACGACTGAGGGCTTTGGCAGATGGGCTTCAGTCCGCCAAGGTCCTACCCATGAACCTGCGCGATCCAAAGTCAATTGAGACCGCAGCCCGGGCCGCCGCCGACGCGGACGCAATGATCTATTGCGCCGGTGCCTATGAGCCGATGACGGCGCAGCACTGGGACATTGAGGCGAGTGTGGAGATGACCGAGGTGAACTACACCGCCGCCCTGCGTATTCTGGGCGGCATCATCCCCGGATTTGCCGCCCGCGGCCATGGGAATGTGGTGCTGATCGGATCGCTTGCAGGATATGTCGGGCTTCCCGGCGCGATTGGATATGGGTCATCGAAAGCCGCGCTGATGCATTTGGGCGAGTGCCTTCAGGCCGATCTAAAAGGGACCGGCGTCACTGTGCAAGTTATCAATCCCGGCTTTATCCGCACCCGGCTGACCGAGAAGAACGATTTTACAATGCCGATGATATTAGACACCGAAGACGCCGCCGCGCGGTGCATGGCTGCGATCCGCTCAGGCCATTTAATGACAAGCTTCCCAGCTCCGTTTTCCTGGTTGTTTCGGCTTGCAGCACTATTGCCTCGCCGCGTTACAAACAGGCTGTTTCAAAAGGAAAAAAAGACATGAGCACCGCAATAATTTTTGGGGCCAGCGGCGGTATAGGCGCAGCTTTGGTAGACACTTTTGCCGCTGATCCCGCATGGGACGCGGTACACGCGGTGGCCCGCCGTCCCGATGCCGTTCACGCAGGCAAAGCCACCGGCAAGGTCGTAGTTCACGCAGCCGACATCACAAAAGACGATCAGCTTGCCAACTTGGCCGCTACGCTGCCTGCGCCTGAAATTGTGATCGTGGCCACAGGATTGCTTTCTAACGGTGACGAGTTGCGTCCCGAGAAGACGCTTAAACAGCAGCAGATGGACAGTTTTGAACAGCTGTTTCGGATCAATACCTTCGGTCCTGCTCTGGTGGCAAAACACCTGATCCCGCGACTGCCCCGTGACCGGCGTACGGTCTTTGCCGCGCTTTCTGCGCGGGTTGGGTCGATTGGCGACAACCGTCTTGGGGGCTGGCATGCATACCGCGCATCCAAAGCCGCGCTCAATATGCTGCTGCGCTGCTATGCGATCGAGATGACCCGCTGGAACCCCCAATCAATCTGTGTGGGGTTGCACCCGGGCACTGTGAAAACGGATCTCTCTGCGCCATTTCGGGGCAATGTCTCCTCGCACACCCTACAAGAGCCTGCGCAGTCCGCAGCGCACCTGAAATCGGTCATTGACGGCCTGTCACCTGAGGAGACCGGCCAAATGTTTGACTGGGCCGGTAAATCCATTCCCTTTTAAATGCGGGCGGCAGGCGCACCAACAACGGTTAACGCGCGTTGAACACAAACAGCGCTTCGCCACCAATCTGGTAGCCATTGATCAGCGCGGCCGCTTTGGGCGAGGTGAGCCAGTTTTCCAGCGCGGTGGCCTGTTCGGTTTTTACATGGGCGTGTTTGTCCGGGTTCACCGGCAAATAAGCGTATTGGTTGAACAGCAGCGGATCGCCAGAAAACAGCAGCGCCATTCCACCTTTGTTGCCAAACTTCAGCCAGCTGGCACGGTCTGACATGATATAAGCCCCCATACCAGAGGCCGTGTTCAGTGCAGCGCCCATGCCAGAACCGACTGCGCGGTACCAGCCACCAAACCCATCTGGATCCTGACCCGCGGCGTGCCATAGGCTCAGCTCTTTTTTGTGGGTTCCGCTGTCGTCCCCTCGGCTGACAAAAAGCGCTTTGGCCTTGGCAATCTGGCCCAGCGCATCAGAAGCAGTTCCCGCTTGCGCAATGCCAGCCACATCGGCTTTGGGGCCAATGAACACGAAATCATTGTACATGATGTTTCGCCGGTGCGTGCCGTGACCTGCGGCGAGAAAAGCCTCTTCTGCTTTGCGGGAATGCACCAGAATGGCGTCAACATCACCCGCCTCCCCAAGGCGGATTGCCTGACCGGTGCCCACAACCAAAAGCTGCACCTCCAGATCAAGATCCATCTGGATTTCCGGCAGCAACACATCGGCCAGACCAGAATTGTGAAAAGAGGTTGTCACCGCCAGTTTCATCTGCTCGGCCAGTGACACCGTTGCACCCAATGTCGCAACGCCGAAGGCAAGAACCGCACCGGTGAAAGCCTGTTTTAAACCGTGTTTCATTCAACAATGTCTCCACTTAGAAAAGCCTCAGCCTTCGTTGTCGCAGGGGCGTCGAAAAAGCGATCTGCTGGGGTGTATTCATGAACCCGCCCCCCAAGGACAAAGATCACCTCGTCTGCCAGACGGCGCGCCTGCCCCATGTCGTGTGTTGACATCACAAGGCGCGTGCCAGCCACACTTGCCTCTTTCAGGATTGCCTCGATCTCGCGGGTGGCCCGCCCATCCAAAGCGGCGCAGGGTTCGTCCAGAAACAGCACTTCGGGGCGGCGGATCAGGGCCCGCGCAAGCGCAAGCTTCTGTCGCTCGCCGCCCGACAAGCGCAGAGCATCGCGATTTGCGGCCCTAAACAAGCCAACACGATCGAGCCACAATTTCGCTTCGCCCCGGGCGTCCTTGCGCGACAGACCGCTCAGGCGCAACGGATAGACAAGATTTTCAAGGGCAGAGCGGCGCAACATAATAGGGCTTTGAAACACAAAAGCTTGTTTGCTGCGGGCCTCGTCCAACGGGCAGGACCATCGCAGCGTGCCTTCCCGCAGGCGGTCGAGCCCATGCATCATCCGAAGGAGCGAGGTTTTTCCCGACCCATTGGGGCCAATGACAACTGTCGTACCAACGCCCGCAAGTTCCAGATCAACAGGACCAATCCAGCGGCGCCCGCGCCGACCCAAGCATGCGGCTTCGATTTTCAGGGGCAATAATGCCACTACCAGCGCCCTCCGCGTTCTGTCTGACCCAGCCAGTGGATGACCAAATTCACGGCCAGTGCCAAGGCAATTAGGACAAAACCCAGTGCAAGTGCCATTGCGAATTGGCCCTTGCCGGTTTCAAGTGCAATAGCAGTGGTCAGCACCCGGGTGGCATGATCAATGTTGCCGCCCACCACCATAATCGCACCCACCTCGCCAATGGCGCGCCCAAACCCTGCAAGCGCCGCCGTCAGCAGCGCCCGCCGCCCGTCCCACAACAGCGTTGAAATACGCTGACGTTGGGTCGTGTTCATAGAGATCAGCAAGTCGTGATAGTCGCTCCAAAGGTCCCGCAAAGACTGATGCGCAATAGAGGCGATGAGCGGTACAATAATGATAACCTGGGCAATCACCATAGCTGTGGGCGTAAACAGCAGACCCAGAACCCCCAAAGGGCCTGATCGCGATAGGATGACATAAACAATCAGCCCGACGACCACCGGCGGCAATCCCATTAGAGCGTTCAGCAGGGCAATCACGCTGCGTCGCCAGCGGAATCGGCGGACGGCCAGAAGCGCTGCCAGCGGCAATGCAAGGACCGATGCCAGCAGAAGCGCCGACAAGGTCACCTGCAAGGAACGCAGAGTGATTTCGACCAGATCGCCGTTCAGCGTAAATACCAGCCAAATGGCTTGCTGCAATCCCAGCCACAAGTCCGACATGGAACCGACTGCCCCCCATTTATTGACGCAGGCGCTTGTTGCGAACGTCCCCTCTTTGTGGCCAGTGTTAACTACAAGTCTATGTTGGAAGACAGGGAAAAACGACACGCGGAGGCCGTGAGGACAAATTGTCCGGTTCTTTGGGCTGTTTGGATCCGGCAATGATCAGGGCGCATTCGACACAACCCCTTCC
>SPLB01000361.1 GCA_004566265.1 Paracoccaceae bacterium
CCGGGGGCTGCGCAGCAGCTCGGGGTATTCGCGGAACTGTTCGACCAGCGTCTTGCCGTTGGCGTGGGCGGTTTCGCCAAAATCAACCCAGAACAGCCCAAGTGTCACCGCTGCGCATGCAAACAGTAGCCAAAAGTTCGCCTGCCAGCCATAGGCCTGATCCAGAATGCCCCCCAGCGCTGGTCCCAGCATCGGCACCAGTGTCATACCCATGGCAACATAGCCCAACATGCTCGCAGCCTTCGGGCCGTCATACATGTCGCGAACGGCTGCGCGGCTTAGAACCATGCAGGTTGTGCCAATTGCCTGACCCATGCGGCAGATTAGAAAGACCCCGGCATTGGGTGCAAAGATGCAGCCAACTGTAAAGGCAAGAAAAATCAAAAGAGACCAGAACAGAACGGGTCTTCGCCCCAGCTTGTCCGAGATCGGCCCGCACAGGATTTGGATCACCGCGCTAACAGCCAGAAAGGCTGGCACCGAAAGCGCCATCAGTTGGTAGTCGACGTGAAAGTAAATCGCCATGCCCGGCAGAGAGGGCTGGAAAATGTTCATTCCCAGTGCGGAAATCCCCGAAAGCAGGATCAGGGTCAACAGACCCGGCGGGGTGCGGTGCGCGTGATGTGGGTCTGGTCGGTCAGAGAGTTGGGTCAGCGGAAGTCTCGATTTGGATGTGCCTAAGAGGTGGCTTCGCCGCGAAAAGATGCAGCTTGGTGAAGAAAAAGATCAACATACTTACAAGCCGGGCGAGACGGATCTCTTTTCAAAAATAAGGCGCCGCCGCTCAGAAGCCAACTGTTTGACTGCGGAATGTATATGTCAAGGACTTTTGAGCCCGTCTGGTTCGAACCAGCGGGCAGTCCTAAGTTGGTGCAGCCTACCACAGCTGCAGTGCCTGTGCCCACCCGCCAGAAACGGGCGGTTGTGCGGTCTTATGAGGTTTGCTAGTTTGCGGGTTTGCAGTTTAGATATGCAAAATATTTTCAAATATGCGAAAATTACCTTCCCGAAGCCAGTGGCGCAAGATAGTGTCCCGGAAAAGGGATCTGCGACCTGGCGAGTGTCTTTAGAGAGTATCCTTGCGCCGCTGGAAGCCTGTTGCGCATCAGATCAGCATTGCCCTTCTGAAACGGCATGAGGCCACAGATCAGCGGTAGGGCGAACGATAACGAGAGGGCTCTGGCCATGAAGGACATTCTTTCCGAGCTTCAGGACCGCCGCGAAGATGCGCGGCTTGGGGGCGGGCAACGCCGCATTGAAGCGCAGCACGCCCGCGGCAAGCTGACAGCGCGCGAGCGCATCGAATTGCTGTTGGATGAGGGCAGCTTTGAAGAGTTCGACATGTTTGTGTCACATCGCTGCACTGACTTTGGCATGGAAAAGAACAGACCCGCAGGTGATGGCGTGATTACCGGCTGGGGCACCATCAATGGTCGCCAAGTCTACGTGTTCTCTCAGGATTTTACTGTTCTGGGAGGGTCCGTGTCCGCAACCCACGCGATGAAGATCTGTAAAATTCAGGACATGGCTATCCAAAATGGCGCGCCGATCATCGGTCTGAACGATTCGGGCGGCGCGCGTATTCAGGAAGGTGTTGACTCGCTGGCTGGCTATGCTGAAATCTTCCAACGCAATGTTTTGGCGTCGGGCGTGGTTCCGCAGATTTCCGTCATTATGGGGCCTTGCGCCGGTGGCGCGGTCTATTCGCCTGCGATGACCGACTTTATCTTTATGGTCAAAGACACCTCTTACATGTTTGTCACCGGCCCCGATGTGGTGAAGACCGTCACGAATGAGGTCGTCACAGCCGAAGAATTGGGTGGCGCCTCGACCCACACCAAGAAATCCTCTGTGGCGGATGGGGCGTTCGAAAACGATGTTGAGGCCCTTGCCGAAGTGCGCCGTCTGGTTGACTTTTTGCCGTTGAATAACCGCGAAAAGCCGCCCATTCGCCCGTTCTTTGATGCGCCCGACCGGATGGAGGGCAGTCTTGACACGCTGATCCCTGACAACCCAAATACGCCATACGACATGAAAGAACTGATCCTGAAGACGGCGGATGAAGGCGATTTCTACGAAATCCAGGAAGATTTCGCCAAAAACATGATTACAGGCTTTATCCGGCTTGAAGGGCAAACCGTAGGTGTGGTGGCGAACCAGCCGATGGTGCTGGCGGGTTGTCTGGACATCGACAGCTCCCGCAAGGCGGCGCGCTTTGTCCGGTTTTGCGACTGTTTCGAGATCCCGATCCTGACTTTTGTTGACGTTCCAGGCTTCCTGCCGGGCACCTCGCAGGAATATGGCGGGGTTATCAAACACGGCGCGAAGCTGCTCTTTGCTTATGGCGAAGCCACTGTGCCCAAAGTCACTGTTATCACCCGCAAGGCCTATGGTGGGGCTTATGACGTCATGGCGTCGAAACACCTGCGTGGTGATTTCAACTACGCTTGGCCGACGGCGGAGATCGCGGTGATGGGGGCCAAAGGCGCGACCGAGATCATCCACCGGGCCGATCTGGGCGATGCCGACAAGATCGCGTCCCACACGGCGGACTATGAAGACCGTTTTGCCAATCCCTTTGTGGCAGCGGAGCGCGGCTTCATTGACGAGGTGATCCAGCCAAAATCAACCCGCCGACGCGTCGCTCGAGCCTTTGCGTC
>SPLB01000064.1 GCA_004566265.1 Paracoccaceae bacterium
CGAATGGCCTCTGCGATCGCGGCGCGCTCTTCTTCTTTGGGCATGTCTTTATGTTCGACCCACTTCAGGCCATGAGACGCGATCTCCCAGTTGGCGTCTTTCATCGCCTGCACCTGTTCCGGGCTGCGCGCCAGCGCGGTCGCAACGCCATAGATCGTCAACGGAATGCCCGCGCCCGTGAATAGGCGGTGTAGCCGCCAGAAGCCTGCACGCGCGCCATATTCATAGATCGACTCCATATTCCAATGTCGCTGGCCACGCCATTGGCTGGCGCCGGGGATGTCGGACAGGAACGCTTCGGAGGCGGCATCACCGTGCAGTAGGCAGTTTTCGCCACCTTCCTCGTAGTTCAGTACAAATTGAACGGCGACTTTTGCATCACCCGGCCATTTGGGATCGGGGGCTTGCGGGCCATAACCACGCATGTCTCTGGGGTAGCGGTTCTCGGGGGGCGTGGAATTCACGGGGACGTCTCCAGCAAAGCTGTTGTTTTGCAGATTATATAACGAATGCAGGGTGGGCGTTCTTACGCATTTTTTGAAACAGCTATTTTTGTCGAGCGCGTGCATATTGGGCAGACTGCGGCCAATATGGTGCGAACGCAGGTTATTCATACGCAAAAGGAGGCCGCAATGGCCGGATTTCTTACCACACACGTCCTTGATACCGCGCGCGGCGTCCCTGCAGAGGGGATCAAGATCGCGCTTTATAAGGTCGGCGGCAATTCTCACAAGAAAATCGCCGAGACCGTGACCAATGCAGATGGGCGCACCGATGCGCCAATCCTGCCTGCGGAGAAGTTCGCCAAAGGGACGTATGAGCTGATTTTTTTCTGTGGCGAATATCTGCGAAAAACGGGGCAGGCGGGGGGCGATCCCCTGTTTTTGGATCAGGTGCCGATCCGTTTTGGCATGGGTGACGACGATCATTACCACGTGCCGCTTCTGCTGTCGCCTTATGGGTATTCCACCTATCGGGGCAGCTGACGGAGCCTCTGGCGGGATATATGGAACAGGAGAAAAGGCCGGGCGTGTGTTCCGGCCTTTTGATTAAGTGGAGGGTAGTTCTGCCAGAATGTGGTCGACCATAAAGTCGAGGAACAGCCGGACCTTTGGGTCCTGATGACGACGGTGCATATAGAGGCAGGCCAGTTGGATCGGAAGGGGCGGTTCGTCTTCCAGAACCGGGACCAGCCGCCCGGCGCTCAGGTGATCCGAGATTTCGAATATTGGCTTCATAACAATGCCATGCCCGTCAAGCGCCCATTGGGTCAGAACTTCGCCATGGTCGCTTTCAAAGGGGCCGGTGATCGCGACGCGGCGCGGCCCGTCGGGACCGTCAAGCGTCCATTGAAACTCCGGCGCGCCGGGAAAACGCAGGTTCAAGCAATCATGGGCCTCTGTCTTCAGCTCGGCACTTGTTTCTGGTGTGCCACGCTTGGCGATGTACTCCGGTGCCGCACACAAGACGCGCGGGCACTCAGCGATTTTGCGGATTTTGAGGTTTGAATCCTCTGGCACACCCAGAAAAAACGCCGCATCCAGTCCTTCGGCCGCAAGATCAAGTTTGCGGTCCGACAGGCGCAGGCGGATATTGATCAGCGGGTAGGCGTCTCGAAACGCTGGTACGGCTGGTGCAATAAAGCGCTGACCAAGCCCCAAAGGGGCGGCCACATAAAGTGTGCCCTGAGGGATCTGTGTGACATTGGAAATATCGGCTTCGGCGTCCTCCACAGCATCTAGGATTTTCACCGCTCCTTCATAGAAGATCTTGCCCTGCTCTGTTGGGTTCAGCAGGCGTGTGGTGCGCTGGAACAGACGGACCTTCAGATGATCTTCAAGTTGCGAAATCCGCGAGGACGCCACTGCTGCAGAAATGCGCATATCGCGGGCAGCTGCGGACATATTGCCAAGTTCGTAGACACGAACAAAAGTGCGGATGTTGTTTAGATAAGACATGAGGTATTTCCGGGTGCGCCGCTTCGGACCGGCGCAGATGGGATTGTCAGGCAGATTTTGAAACAGCTTGGAATTTTTCTCTGATACAGGAAAATTGAAGGCTACACTAGGCTGACTGCGGAAAAACGCCCCGGAGCAAAGAGGACAAAAACATGGAAGAGCTGTTGATCATGTGGGACTGGCTGGCCTTTGCCGTGCGCTGGCTGCATGTCATTACAGCCGTGGCTTGGATCGGCTCCTCCTTCTATTTCATTGCACTGGACCTGGGGCTGAACCGCAGTATACCCGGTCCCGCCGACGGTGAAGAATGGCAGGTGCATGGCGGTGGCTTTTACCACATCCAGAAATATCTGGTGGCGCCGGGGCAGATGCCCGAGCACCTGACCTGGTTTAAGTGGGAAAGCTATTCCACGTGGCTGTCGGGCGCTGCGCTGCTGATGATCGTCTACTGGGCGGGCGGCGAATTGTATCTGATCGACACCTCAAAGGCGGACTTGGCGCTTTGGCAAGGCATTCTGATCTCGGCTGCGTCTCTTGCGGTGGGGTGGCTGATCTACGATGCGTTGTGCAAGTCCAAACTGGGTCAGATGCCGACCGTCTTAATGGTGCTGCTGTTTGTGCTGCTGGTTGTGATGGGTTGGGCCTACAATCAGGTGTTCACCGGTCGTGCGGTCATGCTGCACCTTGGTGCCTTTACCGCAACAATCATGACCGCCAATGTATTCTTTATTATCATGCCGAACCAGCGGATTGTGGTCGCAGACCTTACGGCAGGGCGCAAGCCGGATTCTAAATTCGGCAAGATCGCCAAGCTGCGATCCACCCACAACAACTACCTCACCCTGCCGGTGATTTTCCTTATGTTGTCGAACCACTACCCGCTGGCTTTCGCCACAGAATACAACTGGGTGATTGCGGCGCTGGTGTTCCTGATGGGCGTGACGATCCGCCATTATTTCAACACCCGACACGCGCGTGCAGGCAACCCGACCTGGACCTGGCTGGCGACTGTGCTGTTGTTCATTTGTATCATGATGCTAAGCCAAGCGGGGCTGGAGCATGACACCTACGAGGAAAGCGAAGCACGGGAGCTGACTAAGACGGAGCAGGCTTTTGCCAGTTCCGAGCATTTTGAGGACGTTATGAATGTTGTGCCGGGGCGCTGCTCTATGTGTCACGCGCGCGAGCCGTTTTATGACGGCATCCGCCGTGCGCCCAAGAACGTGCTATTGGAAACTCCGGGGGA
>SPLB01000065.1 GCA_004566265.1 Paracoccaceae bacterium
CTTCTAAGGGTTTATTGTAAGACACTACAAGAACTTAACACCCTCTTGCACGAAGTTATCCTGCCCCATCCAACCGTGTCACGGGTGCAGAGTCAAATCGTCATGGCGCAATTAAAGTACGACAGTGCGCTGCCAGTTTAACGGCTGGTGAACCACTCGGGCGTTAACTGTAAGACAAAACACTCTCACAAGATGGAATCGCATCAGTGTCATTTGTCGACCGTCGTATCGAAACGCGCCCAAAGTCCGGCGCTGCGCCTCTTGAACTAAAGGAAGTATTCTTCGCCCGCACGGACGAGCGTGGGGTGATCGAGTCATGCAACTATTTGTTCAGCCGGGTCTCACACTTCGACTGGAATGAAATCATTGGCGCACCGTACAACCTTGTGCGTCATCCCGACATGCCCTCAGGTGTGTTCCAACTGATCTGGGACACCCTCAAAGACGGCGACGCTGTTTGCGCTTATGTGAAAAACAAATCCAAAGACGGGCTGTTCTATTGGGTGTTTGCCATAATGTTGCCTGTCGAGGGCGGCTATTTGTCCGCCCAGATCACACCCAGCAGCGACATGTTCACCAAAATGCAGTCGATGTACGCAGAACTGTTGAAACTGGAACAGAATGAAGGCGTTTCACCGCAGGAAAGCAAGGAAATCCTGCTGACCTGGATCCAGGATCACGGGTTTGAAACCTATCGTCAGTTTGCAATCCATGCCATGTCCGAGGAGTTGATCTCGCGGGATCTGAAACTGGGCAATAAGCCGGATCAGACCATCAAAGATCTGCGCGAGATGCTGAAGAACTCTAACCAGCTTTTGGAGGAAACTGGCGGCCTGATAAAAGATTTTGAAGCCATGCACACCATTCCGCACAATTTGCGTGTCATTGCCTCGCGGATTGAACCTTCGGGCGGGCCGATCACGGTTCTGTCTCAGAACTATGGCGCTATGTCGCGTGACATGTCTGATTGGTTTGAACGAAACGTGGTTGGTAAAAATACAAATTTCACCGTAATCAAAGAGTCGATCGACCAGAGCCTCTTTGTCACCGGAATGGTCCGCATTCTAACGGAATGTGGCAGCCAGCTGCAAAGCGAACGCCGTGATCTCGGTGGCATCGATTTGGAAACAGAACGCGCGTTGCTCAAAAACCTGGTGCAAAAGCAGTCCGCACGCGCCTCTAAAGGCATGACAAATGTTACCGGCGAAGCGCAGCGTATTATCAACGCCTGCTCGGTGATGCACCGCCACTTCCTTGGCCTGTCCTCGACGCGCGTTCTTTGCAAGATCGAAAGTGCCCGCCTGCCCTCTACGGGGGAAACGCTGTCGGATATTATCGAACAGCTTGGCGCCTTTCAGGAACGCATCTCGCAGCGACTCGAACATATTGCCCATCTTGGTGAGAATATCCGCTGCCCCGACGGAGATTAATTTGCCTGATCGAACCAGAAACCACAGACGGGGCAAGCCGAAGCGCTTGCCCTTTTTCTTCGCAAACGATCGCGACGTTTTCGCCACATCGCGCGGAAAAAGCCATTTTTCACAAGGCAAACCCGGCAATCCGCCGTATCCCGATAACTGAATTACCCGCAGGGCCGCCATGGACAGTTTTCTTTCACAAGCCTCGATTTACCTCGCAGCCGCTGTGATTGCGGTGCCAATAGCCGCACGTTTGGGCTTGGGGTCCGTGCTTGGATATCTCGCTGCCGGCATTCTGATCGGCCCGATCTTTGGACTGGTGGGTTCCGAAACAGAAGAGCTTCAACATTTCGCCGAATTCGGCGTCGTCATGATGCTTTTTTTAATCGGTCTGGAACTCGAGCCCCGCGCGCTTTGGGGAATGCGGCACCATCTTCTGGGACTGGGGGGCTTGCAAGTATTGGGCTCTACAGCGCTTCTGACGGCCGCCTCCATCACGTTTGGCCTGTCCTGGCAGGTCGGGCTTGCCGTGGCCTTGGCGCTGTCGCTTTCCTCTACCGCGATTGTGCTGCAAACCCTGTCCGAAAAGGGCCTTATGCGCACAGGCGGCGGACGGGCGAGCTTTTCCGTGCTCCTGACCCAAGATATCGCAGTTATTCCAATACTTGCGTTTCTGCCGCTGTTGGCCATGCCGCAGGTTGCCAATTTCTCTGCAGACGGTTCGATCACCCGCGCGACTGAAATCCATGACGCCCACCACCATTCCCTGTCGCTGGTCGAAGGCTTGCAGGGCTGGGCCGTGGCTCTGATGACCCTGGGCGCAGTCGCCGCGGTCATTCTGGCTGGCATTTTCCTGACACGGCCAGTTTTCCGCTTTATCCATGCCGCAAATCTGCGCGAAATGTACACCGCACTCGCCCTGTTGATTGTGGTGGGCATCTCTTTCCTGATGACCCTTGTGGGCCTGTCGCCTGCGCTTGGTGCTTTCCTCGCTGGTGTGGTGCTTGCCAACTCTGAATTCCGCCACGAGATGGAAAGCGACCTAGAACCCTTTAAGGGTCTGTTGCTGGGATTGTTCTTCATTACAGTCGGCGCGGGGATCAACACTGATCTCCTGCTCTCGGAGACGGGCGATGTGATCGGGCTTGCGCTCTTGGTGATCGCGGCAAAGGGGCTGATCCTATATTTTGTCGGACGCGCTTTTGGGCTGCGCAGGCGCAGCCTATGGCTGTTCACGTTGGGCCTTGCGCAAGCCGGTGAATTTGGCTTTGTCCTCCTCACCTTCTCGCAGCAGCTCTCTGTCATCCCTGCCGATCTGTCGGAAAAACTGCTTCTGGTGGTGGCGCTGTCGATGCTGATCACGCCTGCGCTGTTCATTGCCTATGAGCTGCTGTCGCATCGCATGGCTGACAGCCGCCCCGAACTGGAACCTGACGAGATCGACGACGAAGGTCCTATTATAATCGCAGGCCTCGGCCGGTTTGGGCAAATCGTACACCGACTGGTCAGCGCCAGCGGGTTCAAAACCGTGCTCTTGGACAATGATCTCAAAGCCGTACAACTGATGCGCCGTTTTGGGTTTAAAACCTTCCTCGGTGACCCGACCCGTCCTGAACTCTTGAAGGCCGCAGGAATCGCCAAGGCTCGCGTGCTGGTCGTGGCCATGGACGACCGTGAAAAGGTTGTGCAGCTTGTAGAGTATGCCAGCCGGGCCTATCCAGACCTGCATATTGTGGCGCGC